>CAZFQW010000044.1:0-13002 GCA_964521225.1 uncultured Roseobacteraceae bacterium | reverse complement strand
CATCATCGGTATTTGCTAACTGGTTAGTTAAAAAAGCACCCATACTTTTTAAATATCCCGAAAGTTTGTTGGTAAGGATATTCAGCTCTTTGGTATTTTCTTCAAATTGAAGGTTTATAAGTGCTTGTTCCCTTTCTAGTCTGTCATTAAACTGAAAAAAAAGTAATGAAACAATGCTAACAATGATTACAGAAAAAGATATAAATATAATTCTGTAATAACCTTTCAGAAGGCTGTCTAACATATATGTATATAAAGTGATAGGCTAAAGGGCAAAGTATTTAGTTTAACAAGTTAAATATTTTGCCCTTTAGCGGATGTGAAAGTTATTTAGGGTACTGTTTAATACATACAATATAAATTAAAAAAAGGGCGTGTAAAAAATTAAAATTGCAGAACTGAGTCAATATTATCTTTTAGCTCTTTTTCAATCCAAGGTTTTGAAAGGCATAATACTTTCTGCTGAGCCGCTTCTTTTATTGTTTGGGCATCGCTAAAACCTGTAAGTAGTATTTTTGCCAGTTTAGGATATTCTTTGTTCAACTGCTTTAAAAACTCTATCCCGGTAGTTTCTGGCATTTTATGGTCGCTGATTACTAATTGAATAGGCCTAGATTTTGTAACTTGCTTTTTAAGAATTATTAGCCCTTCTTTAGCAGAATTTGCCAAATAGATATCGTAATCGCCCATAAAGACAAGTTGAAAACTATCTAAATTTTCTTGTTCATCGTCTACATAAAGAATACTAGGGATGTTATCATGTGCCATAAGTCTATATTATTTAAGTTGACGATTTTTTTCCCGCCTAATCAATCTAAGTAGATAGACAAAATTGAGTTACATTTAAACCTCTGAGATTTTTGTTGCTGTTACTTCTGTCTGCCTACGGATTGTTTTTATCAAAATTATTGAAACGAATTTGGCAGTTGTATTACGAACTTAGAACCTTTACCAATTTCACTTTCTAACTTTTTTGTACCATATAGTTTTTCGAGAGCAAGTCTTACGATGTAAAGGCCTAATCCGTTTCCTGTTGAATGGCTAGTGCCTCTAAAAAATTGCTCGTCGATTTTATCTCGAATTTCCTCTTCTATACCTATCCCATTATCGGAAATAGTGAGTATAAGTGCGTTATTTCTTTCTTCTATTGATAACACTATTTCACAGTAATCATTTTTAAAAATAATGGCATTGTGAAGAAGTTGAAACAAAATTGTTTCAATTAAAAATAGGTCGGTTGTAGGCTGTAAGTTTTCAGGAACTTTGTGCTCTACCTTTATAAATTCCTTGGCATTTAGGTTCTCTTGCCTGCTAAGGTTCATTAAAACATTTTCAACCACTTGGGTTAAATTGGCTTTTTGGAGTTTTGCATCACCCGTTTCAATAGCATTAAGCAGCAAATGATTTTGAAGCGTTCGGCTCATGTTTTGGGCTTCTTTATGCATGAGTTTGAAATACTTTTTTACCTGCCCATCGTGCGATTTGAACTCAATTTCACCTGTAAGACAAAGCCCTATAAAACGAGTTAAATACCCTTTTATATCGTGCGAAGCTCTGTAGATATATATATCGAGCTGATCTACTTTATTTGCAAGCTGTCTGTTGCTATCTTCTAACTTTTTATTACTTTCTTTTAAATCCTGAATCAGTTTTCTGTTATTGAGGCGGAGTTCATACTTTTCAAAAGCATTATCAATTGCCATTTTAAACTCTTCCATTTTCCATGGTTTGGCAATATACTGATAGATTCCGGTTTCGTTGAGTGCTTTAATAACCACTTCTGTATCAGCATAACCCGATACAATCATGCAAACTATGTTGGGGTATATAGGTCTGATCTTTTTTAGAAATTCTAAGCCTGTTATTCCGGGCATTCTTTGGTCGGTAATAAACACGTGAATGTCGTTTACCTGAAGTATTTCTAGGGCTTCATCAGCATTTTGTGTTGTGAAAATATTGAAGTACTCCATAAAGATAAGAGAGAAGCTTTCTAGGTTCTCAATCTCATCATCTAGGTATAGGATATTTTTATCTATTTCTTCAAAAGCATCCATAGAAAGAGTTTATCGATATATATTTAGCTAAGTCGTAAAGAGATGGTGTTAAAATTCTTTCTCAAAATAGAAGTCGTTTATTTAAACTACAAAATTTAAATAAAGCAGGGCGTATCAAATTTTAAATAATGCTCGATTTTTTTCCTGGGCGAGCATATTGGAACCGATTTATCTTTTGTGCCTTATAATAACCATCTAAACCTGAGATAGCCACGGTTTCCGCTTGATCTAAATGAATGAAACCATCTTCAGAAATAAATGATGGATTTACGATTACTTCTATCACTTCTCCAATAATTAGTAATGTATCGTTAGCTTTAATGAGGTGTTCTTCTCGGTATTTCAATCCTATTTTAATTTTGCTTTCCGCAACATAAGGTGCGGGGTGTTTATCAGAGTTTTCAACGGTAAGCTGAGTAGCTTCAAACTCTGAGGTGTGTTGATCGTACTTAGCAGAAGTTTGGTGTGCTTGCGCTACAATTCCAGTATTTACATGGTTAAAGGTGAAATAGTTGCTGCTTTTGATATTTTCATAAGTTTGCCTGATTACTGTAAGAGGGCGTAATAGGAAGCCCATTAAAGGGGGGTTCGCCCCAATATGAACCACAGAATTAAAAATTGCCAGGTTATTGATTTTAGATTCATTAATAGTTCCCAAAAGATTGGCACTTTTAAATCCAGCCAGTGTATTCATGAAATTTCTTCGATAGTTTGAGTCCATCGAAAGCAAATCTTCGCTCGTATATTTAGTCATAATATTGGTTTAATGGCTCTTTTCAATTTCGTTTCTTAAGATGGTATGCCCCATTTTATCTCTTTTGGTAGAGAGATAGGTTAAATTATGTTCGTTAGGGGCAATTTCTAAAGGTTCAACATCTATGATTTCAAGTCCATAACCTATTAACCCCGCTCTTTTCTTGGGGTTGTTGGTCATTAAACGCATTTTAGAAACGCCCATATCTCTTAAAATTTGTGCGCCCACGCCATAGTCTCTCTCGTCTATTTCAAATCCTAATTTTAAATTAGCTTCGGCGGTATCGAGTCCTTCTTCTTGTAGTTTATAGGCTTTTAGTTTGTTTAGAAGACCAATTCCTCTGCCTTCTTGGTTCATATAAACAATAATTCCTGTTCCTTCTGCCTCTACTTTTTCCATAGCTGCTTGAAGTTGCGGCCCGCAATCGCACCGGCAAGAACCAAAAATATCGCCAGTAACACACGACGAATGAACTCTCACTAAAACGGATTCATCTATACTCCAACTGCCTTTACTCAAGGCAAGATGTAATTGATTGTTGTTGATTTGCCTGTAAGCGGTGAGTTCAAAGTTTCCAAATTGGGTAGGGAGTTTTATATCGATTTCTCTTTTAATTAAACTTTCAGATTTTAAGCGGTAGGCAATTAAATCTTCAATTGAGATGAGCTTTAGGCCGAACTTATCCGCAAATTTTTTGAGTTTGGGTAAGCGCGACATCGAGCCGTCTTCGTCAATAATTTCTATGAGTACGCCCGCAGGTTCAAGTCCTGCTAATTTGGCTAAATCTATGGAGGCTTCTGTATGGCCAGTTCTTCTTAAAACTCCTCCTTGTTTGGCTTTTAGAGGGAAAATATGCCCTGGTCTTCCGAGTTCTTCTGGTTGGGTTTTGGGGTTTACTAAGGCCTGAATAGTTTTTGATCTATCTTTTGCAGAAATTCCTGTGGTACATCCATCTTTTAGGTAATCAACTGAAATGGTAAAAGCGGTTTCGTGCACTGCGGTGTTGTTATCTACCATAGAGCCTAAACTTAGCTCTTTACAACGGTTCTCGGTAAGTGCTACGCATAATAGCCCCCGCGCTTCTCTGATCATGAAATTCACCATTTCGGATGTTATTTTTTCAGCAGCACAAATTAAATCTCCTTCGTTTTCACGATTTTCATCGTCAACAACAACTACCATTTTGCCTGCTTTTATATCTTCAATAGCACTTTCTATGCTGTCTAATTTTATGTGGTCGACCATAAGGTTTTGAACTAGTTTTTGGGATATTTAAAAATGATTTCTAAAATCTACTGATTTAACTATAATAAATACAATCGGGTTTAACTTTACTGCTGTGCCAAAAAGTTGCTGATATTTTCGGCAATGCCAACAATGAGCATTTTCCGAGCTTGTTCGCTCGCCCAGGCAATATGTGGGGTTAATATTAACTTTTCTTTATTATGGACCCTTAATAATGGATTATCTTCTTTCATGGGTTCTGTTGTAAAAACATCTATTCCTGCACCACCTATTAAGTTAGCGTCTATAGCTTCTGCCAAAGCCGCCTCGTTGATAATTCCTCCTCTTGCTGTATTAATGAGTATGCTATCGCTTTTCATTTGCCTCAACTCTTCTTTTCCTATTAAATTTAGAGTAAAATCGGTGAGTGGGGTGTGGATACTAACGATATCAGAAGTTGCCAAAATTTCTTTAAGTGCCATTTTAGCATAAAGCCCATGTTTACGTTTTCCGGAGGGTGAATGGAACGCTATTTTCATATTAAAAGCTTCGGCAATTTTTGCTACTTTTTCGCCGATATTTCCCAAACCAATTATTCCCAATTGCATGGTATGAAGCTCCTGATAAGACCTCCCAAAATTGGTAAACATTGCACTTTGACAGTACTCACCAGATTTCACGTAGTTGTCGAAATAATTGATTTGATTGATTAACTGTAGAATCATCCCCCAAGTAATTTGGGCGACACTTTCAGAGGAATACCCTTTTACGTTCTTTACCTCAACATTATGCTCTTTTGCGGCTTGGTGGTCGATATTATTTGTACCCGTAGCCGAAACACAAATGAGCTTAAGCTGTTTACATTGTTCAATGATATTTCTACTGATTTCGATTTTATTCACAATGATAATATCGGCTTGGGAAATTCTGGCGATAACCTCGGCTGGAGCCGTATCCGAATATTGTGTGAAACTTCCTAAAGAGGCAATAGAAGATAAATCTATATGAACCCCTAAAGAGTCGGCATCGAGTAGTACAATATTCATGTGTAATTAGGTTTTGGCGTAAGCTTGAGAAGAGTTCTCTGAATAGATATTAAATTCAAATATTACCTTTGCATGCAAAATTACGATTTCAATTATCAAAATTTCATAAAGAAAAATATAACAAGGTAAACAATGATATTTTATAAAACCCCCGAAGAAATAGAGTTAATTAGAGAAAGTGCCCTGATTGTTTCAAAAACTCTTGGGATGATTGCCAGTGAAGTACAACCCGGTGTAACCCCTTTATACCTCGATAAATTAGCTGAAGCATTTATAAGAGACCATGGCGCAGAACCAGGGTTTTTAGGATTATACGACTTCCCGAACAGCCTTTGTACTTCGGTGAACGAGCAAGTAGTACACGGGATTCCTAATAATAGGCCTTTGGAGTCAGGTGATATTATTTCGGTAGATTGTGGCGCAAAGAAAAACGGTTTTTATGGCGATCATGCTTATACCTTTGCAATAGGAGAGGTTTCGCCAGATATTCAGAAATTGTTAGAGGTAACCAAAGAATGCCTCGATTTAGGAATAGCACAAGTAGAAGCAGGTAAAAGAATAGGCGATATAGGTTTTGCCATACAACAACACGCAGAAAAGCACAATTTTGGCGTTGTAAGAGAGCTAGTAGGGCATGGCTTAGGCAAATTGATGCACGAAAAACCCGAAGTTCCGAATTACGGAAAAAGAGGGAGAGGGGTAGTAATGAAAAATGGATTAGTTATTGCCATTGAACCTATGATTAACCTAGGAACAAGAAGAGTAAAGCAGCTACGCGATGGCTGGACAATTATTGCAAGCGATAAAAAACCCTCTGCTCATTTTGAACATGACGTAGCCATTGTAAATGGTAAAGCCGAAGTACTTTCCACCTTTGAATATGTTGAAAAAGCGTTAGCGGCAAAAGCAACTACTGTTTAGTTCCTGGTTTAGAATTAATTCTTCAACCTTAACTATCGATACTGAAATGATTATTGCTATTGATTTTGATGGAACCATTGTAGAGCACAAATTCCCTGCTATAGGAGAACCCCTACCACATGCTTTTGAGGTGTTGAAAGAACTGCAAGAGAATGGGCATAAACTAATTTTATGGACATTTAGAGACGGAGAAGATTTAAAAAAAGCAGTAGTATTATGCAGAGAAAACGGCATTCGGTTTTATGCAGTAAACCACAGCAAGCCCAACGAAGACTACGACAAGTACATGAGCCGCAAAATTTACGCAGACATTTACATTGACGATAGAAACCTTGGAGGTTTCCCCGGTTGGGAAGCGGTAAGGCACATGATTTTAGGCGAAGGCGACCACGGAGTGAAGATAAGTAACACAAAGGATAGCCATCTTTCTAAGGCTGATAAGGAAGAGAAAAAAACACGTCTTTTTTCCATTTTTTAGTGGAAAATAACTTATTTCGGAACGGTGAATAACCAAATTGCTATTGGTTGAAGTTTATTTTTGAGGGTATACAAGACGAGAAACGCAGGCATAGCAGGGCGATGGCAAGTATTTCCAACCCACAATGAAACCGAAAGTGTAGCCCAACCGAAAGAAACAAGAGAGAAAGATAATTTATTTATTTTACGTTCCTTATCTACAAAAAAGGGGAAGCATTATTTTAAACGCTTCCCCTTTTATATGTAAAAAGAATAACTCTTAGGCGTTAATCTTAGATTTATAATCAAACAAAACATCTCTTTTAATTGCCTCGGCAACTTCTAAAGGAACCATTTCTTCCCAGCCTTCTTCTCCTTCTTTTATCATTTTAAGAACAAGGTCTGAGATAATATGCAAGTGTTCTTCTTTTACTTTGGTAATGTTTTCAATCTTGTTATTATCTACCAAGTATTTGAACAGGTACTCAAGATGAGGCGCAATATCAATGTCGTTGCTATTCATTAAACTACGAGTTCCCTGTGCAAAAGAAGGATAGATAAACAGCTTCACATTCCTTCCGAAGAGAATCCCAAAAGCTTCTAAGATGCCCCCTTGAATATACTCGTAGTACTTTTCTTCGAAAATACTTGCTAAGTTATATACCCCTAGCACTAAGCCCATTTTTTGGTTTTTAGAAAACTTAGAAAGGTATTTTACCAGCCTGTAGTACTCGTGGTAGTTAGAAATTAAAACAGTTTGCCCGAGAGAGCATAAAATATCGACTCTATCCAAGAAATCTTTTTCATCGATATCGCCACCAACAGAAAGGTTGTTGAGGGTAAGCTCATTGAGGACTATCGTTTTTGTTTCATCAACATCATTTTCTTTAATAAAATACTCATAGCCTTTTTCGAGCATGTCGATATTTACATGGGTAACAGGGCGGAATCTGCCTCGTAATATTAAAATGTTTTTCTTGTACAAAGCATCGGCCGGCTGATATACCTCGCCATCGGGACCAAAAAGTGCGGCTTTTGACATTCCGCTTTTTACTAGTTTTAAACTAAATAGACGGTGATCTAAGTACTCAAAGTTGGGCCCTTCTAAGGAGAAATAATCGATTTCAATTCTAAAAGTATCGAGGTCGTCCATTAAAGACTGTAAAAGCGAATCGGGATCTTCATGGTAATAGAAACAGCCATAAATGAGGTTTACGCCAACAATTCCTAAAACTTGTTGCTGCTGTAAGTTGTCGTTATCTTTTAAAATTACATGAATAATACAATCGTTAGGAGGCGTGCCCGGGCTTAGCTGAAACCGAACACCTAACCACCCTCTACCTTCGTTGGTTCTATGGAAATTGATGGCTTCAACGGTATTTGCAAAAGCGAAAAACCGTGTGTTATTTATTTTGTCGGGGAGTCTTTTATCGAGTAAACGATACTCTTTATCGAGCATCTTTTTAAGCCTTGGCTCACAGACATACCTACCGCTTGTTTCAGGGCCATAAATTGCATCGGAAAATGCCATGTCGTAAGCCGACATTGTTTTAGCAATTGTTCCGGATGCACCCCCTGCTTTAAAAAAGTGGGCTGCTGTATCTTGCCCTGCACCAATTTCGGCAAATGAGCCATAAATTTGCCTGTCTAGGTTAACTTCAAGTGCTTTTTCTTTGGTGGTTAGTCTTTTTAGTTTCATTCGATATTTATTAAAGATTAATTAATTTCCTTTCTTATAAAATCAACCCAAAAAAAACTCAAATATTTTAAAAAGCTTATTTAAGTGTAGATGATTTTTTCCCGCATTTTCTACTGTACTTCGCTAGGCTATTAAGCTTCTAATATTTTCGAGCGTAAGCTCAGTAAAATCGCCTATAATCAAATCGGTGGTTTTAAGCTCTTCTTTGGGATGTGTAGTGGTAATGCCAATAAGTTTGCAGCCTGCTTTTTGCCCTGCTTCTACTCCAGAAAGAGAATCTTCGATTACTATACATTGGCTAGCGGGTAAGCCTGTTTTGGCAACTGCTTTTAAATAAATCTCTGGGTGGGGTTTGCCATGTGTAACAAATGTATCGTCTAAAATATGCGAGAAATACTTTACGGTATGGGTGTGGCTGAGTGTAAAAGTTACGTTTTCTGGGGGGGCAGAAGTACCAATAATCATGAGGATGTTAGCGTGGTACAGTTCTTCTAAAAAAGGAATTAAACCTTTCACGGCTTTGATATTGGGGGCGAAAATCTCTCTATAAAGAGCTTCTTTTTCGTGTGCATATTCGCTGAGTTTTTCTTCGGAAAGTTCACCAAAAAGATTGGTGAGCCACGTACGGTTCGTTCTGCCATAAATCCGTTCTTTTAGCTCTTCTTCGGTGAGCGAGAAGCCGTGTTTAGCGCAGAACTGTTCTAGGGCAATTTTGTGGGCAGGGTTGCTATCAACTAGCACACCGTCCATATCAAAAATAACGGCAAATTGGTGGGAGAAACTCATAACAATTGGATTTTAAATGATTTAGTAAGCAGGTAGCTTCTTGGGCAATAGGCATAAAAAAGTGGATACAACTACTTGGCTACCATCAGCTTTTCTACTAGCATAATAAGAATGTGTATTACTTTGATGTGAATTTCTTGCACACGGTCGGCGTATTTTGTGTTAGGCACCCTAATTTCTACATCGGCTAGTGGGGCTAATTCCCCTCCATCTTTCCCTGTGAGGGCAATTACTTTCATGCCTTTTTCTCTTGCCGTTTTAGCCGCTTCAATCACATTTGCCGAATTGCCACTTGTGCTAATTCCTAGCAAAACATCTCCTTCGTTGCCCAAAGCCTCAACATATCTTGAAAATACAAATTGGTAGCCGTAATCGTTGCTTACGCACGAAATATGGCTGGGGTCGGCAATAGCAATGGCAGGGTAGGCAGGCCTATTTTCTCGGTAACGCCCTGTGAGTTCTTCGGCAAAATGCATGGCATCGCAATGTGAGCCGCCGTTGCCACAGGAAAGCACTTTCCCTTTCTTTTTAAATGAAGTTGCTAAAACAGAAGCGGCTTCTTCTATAAGTTCAAAATTTTTTGGGTGGTTCATAAACGAATCTAGTACTTTTAAAGCTTCGTTAAGTTCTTGTTGAATTACTTCCTTAAAGGATGACATAGAATTGATTTTTTGTCTGTAATAAGTACCTTATAGAAAAAATAATATTGATACATGCACGGTTGCATGTTGCAAACTTACGATAAGGAAACGATTCGCCAAGCTAATTTTAGCGAATAGGGAATATGAGTTTTAACCGAGTAAATAAATAAAATCACTAGCTAAATCGACCTATGAAACTGCGATACTTACTTTGGCTTTTTTGCCTACTATTTATACAATGCGCTAACCCAGAAATTCCTTTAAAAAACAAAAAAACTAAACTTATAAAAGTAAAAACGGGTATTGAGGTTTTAAGAGAAAGAAAATTCGATATTCTTCAAGGAAAAAAAGTGGGCTTAGTTACCAACCCTACCGGTGTTGATGCCAATTTGAAATCTACCGTTGATATTTTGTACGAAGCCAGCGAAGTAAACTTAGTGGCGCTATATGGCCCCGAACATGGGGTTAGGGGGAATTACGCTGCGGGCGAATATGTAAAAACATATACAGATGAAATTACAGGGGTGAAGGTGTTTTCTTTGTATGGAAACCAAAAAAAGCCAACCAAAGAAATGCTTGAAGGCGTAGAAATTTTAGTGTATGATATTCAAGATATAGGCTGCCGTTCTTATACCTACATTAGCACTATGGGGCTAGTAATGGAAGCTGCCGCCGAAGTGGGCATTGAAGTGGTAATTCTCGATAGGCCCAATCCAATTGGAGGCGAGAGGGTAGAGGGCACTATTGTAGAACCCAATTTTACCTCATTTGTGAGCCAATATCCTATCCCTTATGTGTATGGTTTAACTTGCGGAGAACTAGCACAAATGTTGAACGGAGAAGGTTTGCTAGCCACAGAAAAACGCTGTGATTTAAAAGTGATTTCCATGGAAGGCTGGACTAGAGACATGCGTTTCGCCCAAACAGGGCTTGAGTGGGTGCCCACATCGCCACATATACCACACCAGTATTCACCTTATTACTATCCCATTTCAGGGATTTTGGGGGAACTGCCCGCTTTTTCTATTGGGGTGGGCTACACCTTGCCTTTTCAGGCGTTTGCCGCAAACTGGATTACTGACCCTCACCAATTTGCCGAGAAACTAAACGAATTTAAACTGCCGGGCATCGTTTTCAGGCCGACATCCTACAAGCCTTATTACGGAACGAGTAAAGGGATAGAAGTAAACGGTATACAAGTACATATTACCGATTTTAGGACTGCTCCATTGTCGGAAGTGCAATTTCGAGTAATGGAGGTAAACAATCTCCTTTATCCAGATAAAAACCCATTTGAAATTGCCGACGAATCGCGATTGCGAATGTTCGATTTAGTATGCGGAACTGACAAAGTGCGTAAAACATTTGCCGAAAAATTTCAATTTGATGATATAAAAGAACTTTGGAACAAAGAGGCACAAGTATTTAAAGAAAAATCAGTTATCTATTACCTATACAATTAAGTAAAAAAAAATCACTGACACAATTAATGGAATCACAACATTATATGCCACATTCGCTGTCTGCTGCTCGGCTCGATAAGTACTTAGCAAGTGGTTGGTTTAGAAGCGGAGAGACGTTAAGCCGTTCCAAAATGATTAGCTGGGATGGCGATGTAGCTTCTATAATTAATATTAGAATCAATTTAAGATATTATGAAAGTCCTAAAAGCTTTCGGAAAATCCTCAGAAAAAATAAGCAGCAATTTAGGGTTGAAATTGTAAGCCCTAACGATAATTATTACCAAGAAGGAGAAGAAAATCTATATCAACTTCACAAAGAGCGTTTCCACGGTTTTGTGTTCCCAACACTCAATGAGTTTTTTTACAACACTTCTGTGTACTGGAGTATTTTTGATACAAAACAGGTGAAAGTGTACGATGAAGAAAAACTAATTGCCACTAGCTTTTTCGATTGCGGAAAGAATAGCCTTGCTAGCATTATGGGAATTTTTGACCCCAACTATAGTAAATACAGCTTAGGGATATACACTATGCTAGAGGAAATAGAATACATGAAGCGCACGAATAGGCAGTTCTACTACCCCGGTTATATCCTCGATATCCCTTCAATGCTCGATTATAAATTGCGCTTCTTGAATATTGAGTTTTATGATTGGGAGAGTAAGTGGTTAAGCGTTTCTAAAATGGATAGGGAAAACACACCCGCAAGAGGGGTAAACAAAACCCACGAAAACATAGCAAAATTACTCGATAAAATTGGAGTGAAATATACTCAGTTAATGAACCCGCTATTTACCGTTGCATCACTTATGGAAAGTACGTCGGGCCACCAAGGTATGTTGCGAGGAGCAATGTTGTTTATCTTAAAAGAAGGGGAAGGCTTTAAAGTGATTTTAGAATATCTGGTCGATGAAAAGTTGTATCAAATTAGTAGAGTAAGAGAAGAACACGCACCGTTTTTCTTCTCTTTCTTCTCTAATAATATTTGGCAGCTCAACCGCAATAATCCGAAGATACGCTACATTACAAAGCTTTTTTTGTACGACCATGTGTATGGTAAACACGAAAAACTTACTGCATTGGTCCAAGAAATGCTGCGTAACGGCACCATAAAAGCCAAATAGATAACTACGTTTATTCAAGTTTTAATGTAAATTGATTCTATCCGCCTATTTACCTACCACTCAGAAATACCAATAATTTCACAACGGAGTATCAATATTCATAACATCGTAATAATAGTATTATGTTAAAAATGTTTGTACCTTTGTAGGCCATTTAAACAGCTTCTAATCTTGTGCATACTTTAAAGAAACATAACACCATACAAAACCAAATTCTTGCAGGTTTTTTATCCGTTTCCATATCGGTAATGGCATTGTTGTACATCACCTACATCTATTTTGAGAAACTTCAGCAAGTAGTTGTATCCAAGGATATTATCAGCGAGGTCTATCAGAAAACCTTTTACCTGATTTATATTGATAATAGAGTTTTAACAGAAGATATCACAGACTCTACTTTTTATACAGACAAAACCTCTACTTTAATTGAACAGCACAAGACCGAATTAAAAAAAATCTTTGATAGTTTCAACCAAGAGCTTTACCCCGAACTGTATAGGTATAGTTTCGATACCGATTTAGACGCCGCCCATAAAAATCTTGTCCGCTACGATAGCCTTTTTAATTTAATTTTAAAGATAAGGTGGGAAAGGGGCTTTAAAGACTACGGTCTTGAAGGCGATTTTAGAGAAGATGCTCATGCCCTTGAAAACTACAACGATATTATTCCCCTAGAAAAATTGCTCTCGCTTCGCCGACACGAAAAAGACTACTTTTTAAGGCACGACTTGGTTTATGTAAATAAATTCAATACACTATGCAATAGCCTTACCGAAGACCTAGAAAAAAAAGTAAAAACAAACCGACTACTTGAAGCTTTAACATTTTTGAAGG
>CAZFQW010000043.1:0-13005 GCA_964521225.1 uncultured Roseobacteraceae bacterium | reverse complement strand
AAATTTTAGAGGGAACTCAAAGTGGAATTATTGGTATTTCCATCTCTTACGATGCCAACGATAACTTAAGAATTGTATATGCGCTTCCTGGTAGCCCTGCCGACCAAGCAGGGATTAAACGCAGCGATATCATCCAAAAGTTAAATGGGGTAACTCCCGACCCTAATCAGCAACTTTCTTTTGGGGAAACGCCTGAATTAGAAATTTTAAGTACAGACGGAACAGTGCGCACCGTAACACTCACGAGGGCGAATCTTACCGAAAATCCGGTGCTTCATAAAGAAGTAAAAGAGGTAGAGGGAATGAAAGTAGGCTACTTAGTTTTTAACACCTTCAATGGTTTAGCGGTAGATGAACTAGATAAAGCATTTAGCGAGTTTAATGCCGCTAGTGTAAATGAGTTGATAATCGATTTGCGCTACAATGGAGGAGGTTTAGTAAATGCAGCACAGCATTTTGCTAGCCTAATGGTGCCCGAAGCCAACTACGGCGATGTATTCATTGCCGAAGAGTTTAACGATAAAAACACACAGTTTAACGACACTCGCGTGTTTGAAGCAAAAGCACAAAACATTAAAGGAATTGGCAGAATTGTATTCTTAGTAACAGGCCGTACCGCTTCGGCGAGCGAGCTGATTGTAAATGGTTTGAAACCTTATATTGATGTAACCCTAATTGGCCAGCAAACGAGTGGAAAGTATGTAGGTGCTTCTTTATTCACGTTCGAAGAATACACTTTCATCCCTATCACGTTCCAGTCTGCTAATGCAGATGGGAATGTTTTTATCGGGGGGTTTGCGCCAGATATTGCAGCCAATGACGATATCACACATAATTTTGGAGACCCTAACGAAGAAATGTTTGGGATAGCACTCGATTATTTATTGGGTAATATTGGAGGAGCTAGAAGAAGCGCAGCAATCAAACCGCTTAAAATCTTAAACCAAGAAGGATACTGGAACGGCCCAGCAATTGAAACAATAGAAAGACTAAACGGAAAGTGATTTTGGAAGCTAAAAAAGACAAATATCTGAATTTACTTAACAGCAGATAAAACTCTCGGAAAACGTAACTGATGAGTTGTTACTTTGTAGGAAGTTTCTGACTCTGCATTTCGATAACTTTAGGAGAGTTATATCAGGACGCTGCCCAGAGAATCGGGGAAACTCATAAGGCATAGCAGAAAGCGACTTCTTTTTAATAAGAAGCCGCTTTTTTTGTTAATGATTAGGTTCTTCTTTGTAATAACTACGATAAGTCCATGCCAAGTGGATAGGCTCCCAAGGGGTTTCGTACCCTCCTTGCTCTTTGCTCAATGCACACGCCGAAAATAGGAACTGTTTGATTTTAATGTCGTCGGCGGTTAAGTTCGTATCAAGTTTGGAAGTATGATATTCTCTGAAATATCTTAAAGTTCCGCCTAAACCATCGCTTGCCTCCTCGGCTAGCATAGAGGTGTGTTTATGGTCTGAGTGGTCTCCCGGATTCAAAGTAGTATCACGCTCTGCAAGATTAAAAGTTACTTCTGTAGCCTCGTTAATATTATCTTTTAATACTGTTTGAACAGTAGCTTTTAAGTCGCTCCAATTTTGGTAAATGGTTGCAGAGTCTACGGTAGGTATGTCATCAATTTCCCCATTCTTTAATTTTTGTAAGCTCCAAGTATGCTGCCCTTGCCCAAAGCCATCGGGTAAATAGAAGAGATAAGCCGTTGCATTTTTGTAGCTAAACTTTTTAACTTCGTGCCCATTAATAGTCGTTTTTTCGAGCGTATATTCTTGCAAGGGTAAGGTAGAACGGTTGGCTGTATCGACTTGTATATTTCCATCTGCCGACCAAATTACCGAGTTAATGTAACCACGCTCGCGGGCTTTGTAATAAGGCATATTTGCCTCTTCGCTGGCAGTGATGCCCATGGCGGCATCTCCGGCAGTGCTCATGATAAAAATCACTTGGTGCGAAGGGTCTCGCAAATCGCTCCAAGCTTTTTCGCCAATAAAAAGTTGCCAGTCGTCAGGGTGTGCGGCAAAGTAGAAAGAGACTTTTTTTTCTTCCTTTAATTCCTCTTTTGGAGGAGTAGTAGCGCAGCCCCATGCTGTGAGTAGCCCTAAGAGTAGTAGCGTTTGTAGTAGCGTTTGTCGATTGTTTTCCATTTTCAGATAGTTAAAGATGTAATGATTTAAATATGGAATCTACAAAAATCTCGGGAAATAACTTAGTAACTACTCAGTGCAGCTGAAGGGGGCTTTAGCAATTTCAATCTCAGAAAGTGTAAAAAACCTGCATTCATACAAATTCGACCTGTTTTTGAAGAGAATTAATTACTACCGCTTTGGGAGGGATATTTTTTACTATCGCTATTTCTGTATACCTATTTTTAGGGATTTAAATCTTGGAAACCTCCTATTGTAAACAATGGATTAAGGTTTCCACTTTTTCTTGTAAGTTTACGAGCAGTAATCTTTCATTCTACTACTTGCTAACCAATACCTTATAAGAGTTGTGAATTACATAGAACAAGCCTTAATTAATTTCGGGAATTATGCATGGGGGATGCCTCTATTAGTACTACTAATAGGGGGCGGCTCTTTTTTTATGATTTATTCTCGTTTCCTCCCTTTTAAATATTTCGGACACGCCATTAATATACTCCGTGGCAAATACGACGACCCAAACGACCCTGGCGAAATTAGCCACTACCAAGCACTTTCAGGAGCAATTGCGGCTACTGTGGGGATGGGTAATATTAGCGGTGTAGCCGTTGCCATCATGATGGGAGGTCCCGGGGCATTAGTATGGATGTGGCTAAGTGCTTTAGTGGGGGTAGCTACCAAATTTTTTACCTGTTCGCTTGCAGTCATGTACCGAGGGAAAGACTCAGAAGGAAACTTGCAAGGGGGGCCTATGTACGTAATTATGGAAGGGATGGGCAAACAATGCAAGCCTTTAGCCATCCTTTTTGTAGTGGCGGGGATGTTTGGTGTACTGCCTGTTTTCCAAGCAAATCAGTTGACTGAGATTGTCCGTGAATTGGTTTTAATTCCTTACGGAATTACAGGCGAAGACCACTTTTTATCAGATTTAATGACGGGAATTGTCATTGTATCGATTGTGTCGATTGTAACCTTTGGTGGTCTCAAAAGAATTGCAACTGTTGCGGGGCAGTTAGTCCCTTTAATGATATTGGTTTATATCGTTGCAGTCTCTTATATCATTCTTTCTAATTTAAGTGATGTCCCTGCTAGCTTCGGATTAATCTTTTCCGATGCTTTTTCGGGCGATGCTATTTTAGGGGGTGCTTTAGGGGCTTTAATTGTTGCAGGAGTCCGCCGAGCGGCATTCTCTAACGAAGCAGGAATTGGCAATGCTCCTATGATGCACGGTGCCGCTAAAACAAATGAGCCAATTCGAGAAGGGTTGGTGGCAATGTTAGGCCCTGCCATAGATACTATCATTGTTTGTACCATGACGGCACTAGCCATTCTGATAACAGGTACTTGGGAACCTCAAATTATTGAAGGGAAAGCCTACACCATGGAAATTAGGGCGAATAAAATACAAGAAGAAGGGCAAGAAAAAGTAGTAGCAGAAATTTATCTGGTTAAAAACCCCAATGCTGAACCGGGAAGTATCACTACTTCTATCACAAGTGAAGTTCCTTTAACCCTTTCCTCTGGTTTGGATTTACAAAAAAGCATTGGGGAAAATAATATTAAGATTAAAGTAGAGGGTGCCGATAATATAGCACTTGTTTCATCAGTAGCCGAAACCGCCATTGTACTTAACATTAGCCAAGCCATAGGTGCAGATGCGCAACCCAGTCCTAATGAGTTTATCATCAAAGAAGACCGAAGCAGGGGCATAGCCGTAACTGCTGCGGCTTTCAATAACTCCATTCCTTATTTTGGGGGATGGATACTTACTATTTGCGTAATTATTTTTGCCCTAACCACCATGTTTTCCATGTCTTATTATGGGCAGAAATGTTTTTCATTCCTCTTTGGAGCGAAGTATAAAGGGTATTATACCTACTTCTTTGTAGCAACCATTATTTTTGGTGCGGTGGCTTCAATCCAAGCGGTAATTAGTCTTATTGATGGAATGTATGCAACGATGGCAGTACCAACGATGGTTTCTGCCTTGTACCTTTCCCCAAAAGTAAGTGCTGCCGCCAAAGATTATTTTAAGAGAATGAAAGAGAAGCAGATATAAATTGATAACGATTTAAAACAAAACTTGCTTCATCTGTTTGAAAGCCCATCTTGATTTGTCAAGATGAGCTTTTTCAATTATACCAACGCCATAGCTATTGGGTATTTACTCGCTTAAAACGGTATTTATCTTCAATTCAAACATAGAAACCACCTGAAGTAGTAACTACTCAGCTACATTAAACCGTGAATTTATTTCAGAGTCTGGAGGTTCGGCTACTTTAGAAGATATCGTGAAAGAAAATATCATTAGCGACGAAGTAAAATTAGCATTTGATTTTACGGCTACTATGTAAACTGAGAGTTTACTAGACAAAAAAAACGGTGCTTATTCATTGCATAGGTTCTTTTATGATTTTATCTTTCGATTTCAAGAATATTTGTACTTTACATAAATTAATAGGCATTTTTAACCAAAGTATGTACACAACCCCATATCACCCAAAAGACTTATCGAATTACAGATTTTTAGTAACTGGTGGAGCTGGTTTTATAGGTTCGCACTTAGTGGAATACCTTTTAAATTTTGGAGCAAAAAAGGTAAGAATCATCGATAACCTTTCTAATAGCACGCTAGAAAATATAGCACCTTTGCTTAATTCTCCTTTCTGTGAATTTTTTAAAGGAGATATTACCCTGCCCGAAGACTGCAAGCTTGCCGTTGCAGGCGGTATTGACTTTGTGTTGCACCAAGCAGCCCTAGGCTCAGTCCCTCGAAGTATAGAAAACCCCTTGGCAACACACCAAGCCAACGTAACCGGTACATTAAATATGCTTTATGCGGCGGCAAAGGCAAGCGTTAAAAAGTTTGTATATGCCTCCTCTTCTTCGGTATATGGCGACCACCCCGCTTTGCCTAAGCAAGAAGCAATTACAGGCAATCCGCTTTCTCCTTATGCAGCGAGTAAAAAAGCCTGCGAAATCTATGGCTATGCCTTCTATGAAAGTTATCAGCTCTCAACCATTGGACTGCGATACTTCAATGTTTTTGGACCTAAACAGAACCCCCATTCTCCCTATGCAGCGGTAGTCCCTTTGTTTGCCAAAGCCGTATTAAACAACCAAGCCCCTACAATTTTTGGAGATGGTATGCAAGCACGCGATTTTACCTATATCGAAAATGTTGTGCAAGCAAATATTAAAGCGTGCTTTGCCACAAAAGAAGCAAACGGAGAGGTTTTTAATGTGGGTAATCAAAAGAAAACTACTATTACAGATTTAGCCAAGCGATTCATTCAGTTTTCGGGAAATGCACTAGAACCGAATTTTGTATCGCCAAGAAAGGGAGATATAAAGTTTAGCCTAGCCGATATTTCTAAGGCTGAAAAACTTCTGGGATACCAACCAAAAGTAGCATTTGATACTGGTATAGAAAAGACATTTGAATGGTACAAAAAAAATATTTGAGTAACTGAAAACTAATTTTTTTTTTCTACAAAAGAATAGAAAAAACACTCTTGCAAAGAGATTATTGTACTTTGTTACTACTTAAAACACCGAATTAGATTTTATGAAAAAGATAATAAACACGCCCAATGCTCCTGCCCCTATAGGCCCTTACAGCCAAGCCGTAATGCATGGCGACACGCTTTATGTTTCTGGACAAATTCCTATGGATCCTGCTACTAGCGAACTTGTACAAGGCGATATCACCGCCGAAACGCACAGAGTAATGCGCAATATGAAGGCGATTTTAGAAGAAGCAGGTTTAGACTTTTCTAATGTGGTAAAGTGTTCCATTTTCGTAAGTGATATGGGGAATTTCCAAGCAATTAACGCCGCTTATGGAGAATATTTCAAGGAAAATCCGCCCGCTCGCGAAACAGTTGAAGTAAGCCAACTTCCCAAAAGCGTAAATGTGGAAATTTCTTGTGTTGCCATTCAGTAATTTTAAAATAAGCTTATTTGTTAGCTTAGCATTCAAGAAAAAAATGACTGCAATTTTACCCGAAAAAAACATCACTTTAGTTTTACCCTTCCCCTCTCATCGGGTAGAACGGGCACTTACTGAAAAAACACTCAGGGCAGATGTAACTGTTCCGCAAAGTAGTGCTTCTGAAAGTGCCTATTGGTTTAGAGGAGATGTTGAGCAACGTGAATTTGTGTTGTCATTAACAACGAAATCGTTTCATAGCTACACACCCATTATTAATGGTAGGATAGAATCTACCTCTAATGGGTGTATCGTTTTTATGCGCTATCAGCTTTTTAAAAGCACTCGTTTTTTTATGCTCATTTGGTCGGCACTTACCTTGTTTCTTACCCTTCTTTTTTCGTTTGGCATCCCGAAAATGAACTTGGCACTGCTCTGTATTTTATTATTGGTATCGAATTATATTATAGCAGTTGTGAGCTTTCAAAAGCAGGTGAAACTCACTCAGGAAAAAATCAACCAAATTATTGCACAGTTTTAGGGAAATACCGAGCCGCCCAAGTTTCTTGCGCGGCCACTTTCCATTTTGTTTCCAGCAATTCTTTTGTCCCTACCGTATTATCGAACATGGTACTTTCTGAGGTAATAGTTCCTTCTGCAACCATTTGCTTTAATTGCCCCATCGGGTAAGCTTTTACCTCGTTATCAATCAAGAACGGAATGAGTGTTCTCTCAAAGAAATTTACTTTTAACGCTTGCTCTAAGGCACGCACCAAGGCAACCGATTTATCAATTGAGCAACCCGAAGGCAGGTTATATTCTTGATTCACCGAAATAATTAAAAATCGTTGGTAGGCAATACCATAAGAAGCCTGCAAGGCAGCTCCATGCGCATCCCAGCCATTTATAAATACCTCAGTTTGTTTTTCAATGAAACTGCATTCTTCTTCGGTTAAATTTCTATCGGCTTGGTAAATCCAAACTCTAGCGGTTTGGGGTAACTCTTCAAAAGGTATTAGCATAGTTTTATATTTATTAATTCTTGGTAGTATCTATTTTTAACAATGGAGCCGTTTTCAAAATTCATTTATAAAAAAGAAGAAGATTATTATAAACTATAAGAACCTCCCTCTGTTTAAAACTAGTTTCCGTATCGATTTTTTCCTGCTTCCTCGTACTTATCTCCTTTTTTCCATTTAGGCGATTTTTTAAGGTTGGCAATCAGCTCAGCAGCAAAAGCATACGACTGGCAATATTTTAAGACATAATCGAAATCTACACTTTCGGCATCGTCGGTTACTTGGTGGTAGTACTTCATGATTTCCTCGTCGAATGCTCTGAAACCCAAACTGAAAGTTGGAGCGGGAATTCCCTTTGCTGCAAAGTTCACATTATCAGAACGGTCGAATAAACCTTGCTCAGGTGCGGGGTCGTCTATCGACTCTAGTGAAAATGCTGCAGTAGCTTCTGCAATTTGGTCTTTTGCTCCAGTTCTTTCCAAGCCAATTACCGTAACTACTTTTGTGTCGTTGTATCCGCCGTTATCAATATTGAGGTTAAAAATGCATCTGTTTAAAGGCATCATGGGATTATCTGCATAATATTTACTGCCTAATAATCCAACTTCTTCGGCAGTGAGGGCAATGAGTACCACAGAGCGTTTAGGAGGATTTTTAGCTAAAGTACGAGCCGCAGTAATTATAGCGGTAGTGCCAATAGCATTATCGCGAGCACCGTTAAAAATAGTATCTTCTGCGGTAACATTGGGTGCTTCTGCTGTGCCGACTCCCACGTGGTCGTAGTGTGCGGTTAATAAAATATATTCTTCTTTTAGCTTAGCGTCTGTACCTTCAATATAACCTACCACATTTTGAGTAGGTTTTACGTCTATATTCATCCCGCTACTCATAATTTTCATTTTAGGCTTTTTTGCAGAGCTGATAGCCTTTAGTGCTTCTTGGCTACCATCTTCTACCCAAAAAGTTGGCAGCGATTTACTTTCTTGATGAATATCCATTCTACCACCTTTCAAATATCGGTTCATCATTTTCCAAGGAACAGGAAGGCTGTAAAGTTCGATTACCCCAATTGCTCCTTTTTGCATGGCTAATTGTTGTTTTTGCTGCCCCATACGCATTGCGGCAAAAGCATTAGGCTCATCGGGTGCGCCAATCTGAAGTACTACTACTTTCCCTTTTACTTTTAACCCTTTGTAGTCTTCATCGGTAAGGCCATATTTGGCGAAAACAACCTCTCCATCATAGTCGAAAGCACTACCGCCCATCACTAGTAATTTATTTTCTAAATTCCAGCTACTATCCCCCCATTTTATCTCCGCTGATTTTGCTCCTGAAATATCGTCTAATGAAAACGATTGAAAGTAAGAATCGTGATTAAGAATCGTTTTTACACCGCTCATTCTGAACTGCTCTGCAATATAGCGCGCTGCCACATTTAGTCCCTCAGAGCCTGCTTTCCTTCCTTTAAGCTCATCGGAAGCCAAGAAACGGACGTGGTTTTCTACTTCTGTTTTTGTAATTGTAGCCGCATTCGGTTTGTTTTTCTGCGCATTGGCTAGCAATCCGCAGAAAAGCAATGCGGTAAGCATTAGGTGTTTTTTAATCATCATAAGTTGTCTGTTTAAATAATATTTTAGCGTGTTAAACCGTGAATCATTTTCTTAAGGTAAGCCATTAAATGCCCTACATCTCGTGCATTGCTACTGCTAAACTGCACTTTTACATGGCGTTCCGAGGTTCCGAAAAATCCTTTTCTTTTCTCTATTTCAAAGAATAAGTCGGCATAACCGTTGTAACCGATACACACTATTTCTAGCTCTTTAAGCTTCTTTTTAAAGGTACTATCGGGTAATAAACTCTCACTCCTGAATAAACGGATAATGGGAGTTCATTTCTGGGTGGGCTTCTTCAATTTCTGCATCTCTTAACCTGAAACCTAAACGTTCCAAGGCTTGTATAACCCCCCCTGCTACAGGGTGTGGAAAAATAGCAACGGCATCGTATTCTAACTGAGTGTCGATAGTCCCATTTCCTACCCCAACACGCGATAACATTCTTTTAAAAATTGACATAAATTCAATTTTGTATTTTAATCTCTGTTACTTTATCAAATTAGGCAAAACTTTCGGAAAATTTAACTCCTCAATTAAAATCATAAAGGTTCTAATCTCTTTCTCTAAAACACCACAAATTAATCATTTCCTTACAAAAAGACCACTTTTCTATGCTGTAAGCACATACAAAAGAAGCAATTTGTACACTAAAAGCGGATTGTGAAATTAAGTAGGTACTCTTTGGCAATATGCTTGTGCTAAGGTGTAAAACATGCTCCCAAGGCTATGAAAATTATTCAAATTCTCACCCTGTCTTTTTTGCTTTTTATTCCGTCTTTAAAAGCGCAAGATTTCTACGACAGTTTAGCACTCGCCGCAAACCAATTAACGAACAACAATGTGGTATACGATCCCAGCTATTTTTCAATAACTTACCCCAACGGCGATGTACCAAAGGGAAAGGGCGTTTGTACTGATGTAATCATTCGTGCCTACAGAAAATTTGGAGTCGATTTACAAGTAGAAGTGCACGAAGACATGAAAACAAACTTTAGCACCTATCCCAAAATTTGGGGATTGAAACAAACCGATAAAAATATTGATCATCGCAGAGTACCCAACCTAATGACTTTCTTTGAGCGCTTTGGAATAGTAAAAGCCATTACAAAAAATGCAGATGATTATGTGCCTGGCGATATTGTCTGCTGGAATTTAGGCGGAGCAACCACCCACATTGGCATCATTTCTAATAAAAAATCGGTAGATGAAAAACGCCATTTGGTGGTGCACAATATTGGTGCAGGGCAAGTGCTAGAAGATTGCCTTTTAAACTACAAAATCATTGGGCATTATCAGTATAAAAAGAAATGAAAATTTTAGATTTTAAGTGTGCTTTGAGAATCAACTCATAAAAATAAGCTAACTAGAAACTCCCCAAATTGGCCTAAGTAGTTATCCGGAATTCTTTATCTTTCAATTTAGATTAACTACAACACTTAAAATAGTAATTGGTAATGTCGTTAAATGAGCAGTTTAGTAATCGTTGGGGAATTATATTAGCTTCTTTAGGTATGGCTGTAGGCGCAGGGAATTTATGGCGTTTCCCACGGTTAGCAGGGCAATATGGAGGTACATTTCTTATTCTATGGATTTTATTTCTTTTAATTTGGTCTATTCCTATTTTACTAGCAGAGTTTTCTATCGGGAAAACCCATAAAAAAGGCGTGATAGGCTCTTTTGCCGCAGCAACAGGAAAGTCTTTTACATGGATGGGATTTTTTATTGCCCTCTGTACGCTGGGCATCACCTTTTATTACTCTGTTGTAGCTGCCTGGGGGCTTCGTTATTTGGGGCTTTCCCTCTCCGATTTATTTGCTCAGTTTTCCGATGGGCCAAGCCTTTCGCAAAGAATTGCCGCCAACCCTCAGTACTTAGAACAATATTGGATAAATATTTCTCAAGGCAACTGGCTTACTGCCTTCTTGCATGTTTTATCCGTTATTTTAGGCTGTTTTTTACTCGTTAGAGGAATCCAAAAAGGATTAGAAAAAGCGAATAAGATATTAATTCCGTCGCTTTTCTTATTGCTTTTATTAATAGGAGCAATTGCTATTAATATGGGAAATGGCGTGCAAGGTTTAGAATATATGTTTTCCATTAATCCCGAACTTTTTAAAGACTCTAAAATATGGCTCGAAGCCCTATCGCAGTCGGCATGGTCTACGGGAGCAGGTTGGGGTTTAATGATGACCCTTTCTTCGTACTCACGTAGTAATGAAGATGTTACCCTCAATATTTTTGTAAGTGGTTTTGGAAATAACACGGCATCTTTAGTAGCAGGATTCGCTATTTTACCCGCAGTATTTGCCCTTTCTCCCTCGCCAGATGAGGCAATTGCGGCACTACAAGCGGGGAATCAAGCCTTAACTTTCAGCATTATTCCTAGGCTATTTTCCGAAATTTCTGGAGGTGTTTTTCTGTCTATCTTATTTTTTACCGCATTTTTTTTGGCAGCTTTCAGTTCGTTACTTACCATGATAGAACTGTTTATCAAAATATTAGGCGATTTAGGGTTAAGTAGGCAATCGGCAGCAATTAGAGCCGCTATATTTTGTATTGTATTTGGTGTTCCTTCGGCAATCTCTCTCGATTTTTTCTCGAATCAAGATTGGGTATGGGGGCTAGGACTTATCATTTCGGGGTTATTTATTGTATTTGCTGTACTTAAAAATGGAATCACCAAATTTAAGACTGAATATATAGACAAAGACTCTGATTTTGTTATCAACACTTTGTATTTCAAGGTGTGCATTATGGTGAATAGCGTATTAGGTATTTTTCTTATTTATTGGTGGATGACCCAAGGCTATGATGCCAACCCATGGTTCGATGAAGCTGGCAACTGGAATGTGATTAGCATTTATAGCAATGCTACTATTATTACCCAATGGGCTGCAGTAATTTTAATAGGTATTATTTTCAATAAATGGCTTCATAAAAAGTTCGCTGCTGCCGAAGATTAGGCTTTTCGATACGTTAGTTAGCTAAGATTCCAAACTGAACTGTATGTTTGTTTACTACCGCAGTGGCAAGCTGTAACTATTTGAAAATCAGTGTATAATTCTTGGTTTAATTACTTAAACGAAATGTAGGTATAACTTACCTACGAGGGAAAGTACTTGATATGCATGTTTTATAAGTCATCATTCATGATTTAAAACTGAATATTTACCCCAATGCCTGTGGCTCGCAGACCGAAATCTGGAGAACAGGGAACGCAAAATTATTTTGGATAATAAGAAACACCCTCAGGTTCTTAGTGCCATCGTTTCCCAATCGCAGCGAAGAATCAAAAGAATCACCATCTTATTTTGAGTACATATTCGGGTTATAGCCCTTTGAGGAAGGCATAAAAGCATTGTAGTAAAAAAAAATAAAAAAAATATTGAATTTCTTTTTTAAGAAAAACACCTCTAAACAGGCTGCTCTATTTATATAAAAGCCTGTTTTTTACAGTAAATTATCGGTTTTTTATAGCGTTGTTCAAAAGATAAGAGCAGACAATTAAGAGGGAGTAGGGGAGGGTAGTTAAGATTAAAAACAAAACTAAAATTTAAAAAGTATCCATACTATTATAATTTAGTTTACATTTGTATCAAGTCAATTAAGAATTCAGTTTCTATGTTGATGTGTACTTTTTATATTATTCTTTTTTAAATTTTATTTTATGAATATTTTCGTAGCAAAGTTAAACTTTGACACTCAAGAAAACGATTTACAGGATGTCTTCTCAGAATATGGCGACATAGATTCAGTAAAGATTATTACAGACAAGTTTACAGGTAAGTCAAAAGGATTCGGTTTTATCGAGATGCCTAATGACGAAGAAGGACAAAACGCAATTAATGGACTAAATGACACGGAAGTGGATGGTAGAACAATCGTTGTGAAGAAAGCCGAGCCAAGAGAAAGCAGAGATAGCCGCGGTGGCGGTGGTGGTGGATACAACAGAAGATATTAAAAATATATATTTTGTAGTAGAAAAAAGCCTTTGCGAAAGCAAAGGCTTTTTTTATTTGCTTCATTTTGGCTGCTTAAAACAAATACCCTAGCGAAATACCCCCAAAGTAATTTCTTGGTAGGCCGAGGTAATAGTAACGGGGCTGACTTCCCGCGAAAGAATTTGCATTAATTAAAAGCATGGAAGTCTATTTTTTATTGAGTAAATTATTGATGCTTACAGAAAAATCTAGATGTAAATGCTCAAAAAATAATTGCTGATACCCTACTTTTAAATTAGAGCATGTTTAAAAATTTAATTTCTTAAAAACGAATTATCATAAAATAAT
>CAZFQW010000042.1:0-13175 GCA_964521225.1 uncultured Roseobacteraceae bacterium | reverse complement strand
AATCATTCAAAAAATTTGTAATCTCCCTTATACACTAAATTCTATACAGGCTCAGCCTCTGATTTGCCTTTGCTGTAAAAGAGTGCTAAATATTAGTTTGAACTGAGAAAAACCATCTCACAATCAGGTATTTATATCAACTGATTTTGAACAGCTACTTACTAAAAATATTTCGGTAGCTATCTTGTTATTTATTTCTTAAATAGTTTGCAATTTTTATGAAGATTACGCTAAATGAGCTATTAACGATACTTTTTCTTGGGATTGTAGTATTTATTATTTTCAGATTGTACTATTTAATCGTTCCTTCTTTAGTTCGTAAATTATCTATTAAAGATTTTTTTGTAAAACTAGGGCCGTTTGCAGAATGCCTTAGCTGGCTTACCTTTATCATTTGGTCTATTCAGTATGCAATTGAATCTCCAGAAATCGCATCGATAGGAACAAGTATTTTGTTGTTTGTGCTATTTTTGGGCTTTATATGGTTTGTGCTTCGCGATTTTATGAGTGGGATTTTACTCAGAATGGAAAATGCTATCTCTTTAAACGAGAGATTACAAATTAAAGAAGTAAAAGGGATGGTTTCTAAAATTGGATATTTATCTCTGGAACTCGTAAACGATGAAGGGCAAACCGTAAGAATTCCTTTTAGTGCCGTACAGGCAAACATTCGGTTTAAAGATAACCCCGCGAAAAGGATTAAAGCACATCAATTTGAATTGTTGCTTCCTAAAGTTACAGATATCGATGTGCTTATTGAACAACAAAAAATTTTGTTACACTCAGCCCCTTGGTCTTCGGTTACTAAAAGCCCGGAAATTAAGTTTATAAATGAAACCCCTAACGGCTACCATTTTAAAATTGTAATTTACACGCTCCAAGTAGCCTATTTCCAGAAAATCAGGAATTACATCCTTAAGAAAAATAAAGGGGCTACCTTGGTAGAAAGCAACGAAAAGTAAGCGTTAAGTTCCTCCGAGTAGCGCCTTTGCAATTAATAGCACAAATTTTTAAGTGTGTAAAACGTGTATAGTTTTGGGAATAGAACGTTATTTTAATAAGCTACAATAATCTACTATGAAATACGGTTCTCCTGTTGCCTATGCCATTTACGGTTGTGATAATGTGCCAGAAAGTGCTTGGCTAAATTATGCCTATGCTCTTTTAGCTATAGCCGGCGCTGACGGTAGAGTTACCCAAGCCGAGATGGATTGGCTTTTCAATGACTTTGTAAATATTGTGAGGGGCAAAAACGATTTTAAAGAGGCCCTACAATCGTTTGATTACAACAATGCAGATTTAGATGCTCTCTTAGAGAAGATATCCTTAGATATACCCATTAATTATAAAAGAGCTTTGGTGTATGATGCCATTAAAATGTCTCGTGCCGATGATGTTTTTGCAGACACTGAAAAAGAAGCAGTAGAAAAAACAGCCAACATATTAAGAGTGCCTATTTATTTAGCAAGAACAATTGAGGGTTTGGTGAGTACAGAAAAATCGTTAGAGTCAACACGTAAATCTATTTTTGAGGTAGATCGGCTCTCTTCTAGTGTAATTCAAAATGTGTTTGAAATTAGTACTCAAAAAGATACTTCTATTTTAGTAAAGCACACCTATGGTATTGGGAAAACTACAGATGAAGTACAGCTTTATTATGGTTACGCTTTAATGATAATTACAGGGGCCGACGGTATGGTGTCGGCCGAAGAACGTAAGTGGTATCGAGAGGTTTATGCAGTCGACGAATATATTCCTGATGAAATAGTTGAAAAAGTACTAGCCTGCGACTATAAAAATTTAGATTTAGAGGAGGTACTCAATCACCTAAAAGCCGATATTTCGATTAATTTTAAAAGAACGTTGCTTTACAACTCTATAAAAATGGCGCATGCAGATGCAGTATATGCCAATGAGGAGCGCCTCGCAGTTTCAAAAACGGCAAGGCTACTCAACATAGATTTGAATATTGCCCATACTATCGAGTATATGATAGACACAGAAAACAAAGTAGATTTGATGAGAAAAAAACTTTTTGAGATTTGATTATTTTACAATAAGCAAATAATAGTTTTTCTTTCCTTTCTGGACAAGAAGGTACTTTCCTTGTAAGAGGTCAAAACCGACTTTTTGTTCTGGGGATGTTAGCTTGTTCTTATTTACACTCACTCCTCCTCCTTGAATCATCCTTTTTGCTTCTCCCTTAGACTGAAAGACCTTGCTATTAGTTGTGGTAGAGAGTAATGTAGCTACATCTTCTGCGTGGTCTAATTCACTTTTCTCAAGTTGTATTTGAGGAACTCCTTCAAATGCAGATAGGAGGGTTCTTTCATCAATCGTTTTTAGTTCTTCGACAGCCGTTTTGCTGAAAAGAATTTTGGAGGCACTTACCGCTT
Source organism: uncultured Roseobacteraceae bacterium (assembly GCA_964521225.1). Lineage (GTDB taxonomy): Bacteria > Bacteroidota > Bacteroidia > Cytophagales > Flammeovirgaceae > CAYUJH01. The sequence goes on along the minus strand of CAZFQW010000042.1, from coordinate 10,779 downwards.
TTTCAAATTCTTCTTTCCCATGTACTCTCACTGTAACCTCTTCTGCAAGGGCTTTTTGCAGCGCTCTTTCATGTGGAGCTGCTGCGTGCTGAGTTTCTAATGCTTTAATCTCTTCTTTTTCTAGCAGTGTAAATACTCTAATTAAATTAGGAGCATCTTCATCGGCTACGTTTAGCCAAAACTGGTAAAAACTGTAGGGTGAAGTCATTTCTGAATCTAGCCATACGTTTCCCTGTTCAGATTTCCCAAATTTGCTACCATCTGCTTTGGTAATAAGTGGGCAAGTAAGCGCATAAGCTTCGCCTCCTGCCATTCTGCGTATTAGCTCTGTTCCTGAGGTAATATTCCCCCATTGGTCTGAGCCTCCCATTTGTAACTTCACGTTTTTATGTTGGTACAGATGGTAGAAATCATAAGCTTGTAATAATTGGTAAGAAAATTCTGTAAAGGAAATCCCTGTTTCTAATCTCTTCTTTACAGAGTCTTTTGCCATCATATAATTCACTGTGAGATGCTTTCCAACTTCTCTTAGGAATTGTAAAAAGCCAAATTCTTTGAACCAATCGTAGTTATTTACCATCTCGGCAGAATTTTCTCCACAATCGAAGTCAAGAAATTTTTTAAGCTGATTTTTAACGCCTTCTTGGTTAGCTGTGAGCGTTTCTTCGTCAAGAAGATTTCTTTCAGCAGATTTTCCAGAGGGGTCGCCCACCATTCCGGTAGCACCACCTACTAACGCATAAGGTTTATGCCCTGCGAGCTGTAATTGTTTTAACAGCATAATAGTTGCCAAATTTCCTATATGTAAAGAAGGTGCTGTAGGATCAAAACCAATATAGCCTCCTGTCATTCCTTTGTTTAGTTCTTCTTTTAGCCCAGGCGTGGTATCATGTATCATTCCTCGCCACTCTAGCTCTTCTATCAGATTTTTCATGTGCCAAATTTCTTGATGAATTCAATGAAATGCAATAAAAAAACCACCTTAAGTTATTAAGGTGGTTTTAATTTATTTGAAGTATAATTACTAGTAGCTTTTTCCAGCTCTAATCATTGCACATCTAAAACCAATTGTTGAAGTTGCTGAATCTTCTTCAAGGTATCTGCGAGTACCAGGAGCCATCCAATAGGCAACATCTTTCCATGAACCACCTTTATAAACCCTAGTTTTATTACTAATAAAGGTTTGGAATTGCGAACGTTCTGGAGAATCGTAAACATACTCCCAAGGGCTAGCATCATCTAAAAAACCATCTCTTCTTACCGGGTTTAAATCATCCATATCCGAGAATGACAGAGGGCGGTAAACATCCCATACCCACTCACTTACATTTCCTGCCATTCCGTAAAGACCAAAATCATTTGGAGGATTTTCATAAACATAAGTTGTAATCATTGCACCATCGTTTAAGTGACCGCCAATACCGGCATAATCACCTCTGCCTCTTTTAAAGTTAGCTAAAAAATCTCCTTGGCGACGACCGTAAGGGTTTCTTGTTGAATGGCCATCCCATGGGTACAAACGTTGCTCAATGTGCATTTCGTCATATTCGATTAAGCCAATCATAGCTTGTGCTGCATATTCCCACTCTGCTTCGGTTGGTAAACGGTAGTTTGGTAAAACAATACCAGATTCTAATGGAATGCGCTCACCTGCTTCTGCTTTTGCTACTTCATCGTCTTCGCCATAGTTAATGGCTAATTGCTTATTGGTAGCATCGGTTCTCCATTGAGAGTAATCTCTTGCTTGCCTCCAAGTGATACCTACTGTTGGGTGGTAGCGAAAACCTGGGTAACGGAGATAGTGATCAACATAGGGATCATTGAAAGCTAATTGTGCTTCCCAAACTGTAGTATCAGGAAGGGCGGCTTCATAATATTGCTGACCAGAATCGAGTGCAAAATGCAGGTACTCTAACCAGTGAATGTTACAAACTTCTGTTTCATCCATATAAAAAGTAGCGACAGTCACCGTTCTTTCTAGGTTGTCTCTCGATTGTAAAAGATCTTCTTCATAAGAACCAAGCACATGGCGACCACCTTCAATAAGTACTAAATCGGGGCCTTCGGGTTGCCCTTTAAAGTCTCTTACATTGAAGGGGTTGTCTGACTTCTTATCGTTATATGTTAACCAGGTTTTAGTACTTTCTTTTCCTGGGTCTGCTGCTGTTGGTCTACCGCTTCCTCCACAAGAAGAAAGTAGTACTATACCAGCCGAAATACATAGAAGAAGAGGTAAAAAGCGTTTTAGATTATTCATAAGTCCTCTTTATTTACAAAAAGATGTATTCAAATATATGTAAATTAATATTTAGAACGATGTTTTATAATTAGGCTATAAATAAAACAATAACTGTACCTAACCATTGATACTATTGAGTTAATTGCTTCAATATTTCAAATGCATCTTCTATCGATTGTATTTCATCAACTACAAAAATTAACCGTTTTTTGGTTTCTTTTAGTCTGCACCTTCTTGGAAATTGTTGAACAAAGCTCAAAACTCTACCAAATAATTCTGACTGATAATATTTTTGGTTTTCTTGTGGGGGTAAATAAACTTTCATTCCCTCATTTTTTAATAGAATTTTTTCAAACCCAGCTTTTTGTGCTTCCCATCTTAAGCGTACTAATCTAAATAAATCATCCACTTGAGGAGGCAATACTCCAAACCTATCGGTGAGTGATTCGCTGAATTTTTGAAGTTCTTCTTCATTTTTGAGTTCGTCGGCGGCTATGTAGAAGTTTAATCTTTCCGAAGTATTTTTAACATAATCTTCTGGAATTAATATTTCAAAATCGGTTTCAATAGTACAATCAGAGGTGAGCTGTGGTGCGCTGATTTCTTTTTCGAAAAGTTCTTTAAATTCCTGCTCTTTAAGCTCTTTTACGGCATCTTCTAGAATCTTATTGTAGAGATCAAACCCTAAATCCGAAATAAATCCGCTTTGCTCTCCTCCTAGTAAGTTTCCTGCTCCTCTGATATCTAAATCGCGCATTGCTACTTTGAAACCATCGCCTAAATCTGAAAATTCTTCTAAGGCACTCAATCGTTTTCGAGAGTCAATCGGGAGATTCACCAAAGAGGGGGTGAGTAAATAACAAAATGCCTTTTTGTTTGAGCGGCCTACTCTACCTCGCATTTGGTGTAAATCGGATAATCCAAACATATGCGCTCTGTTGATAATAATTGTATTGGCGTTGGGGATATCGAGCCCTGATTCTATGATGTTGGTAGAAACTAACACATCGTATTCGCCTTCGATGAATTTAAGCATTATTTTCTCTAGGCGAGGGCCTTCCATTTGCCCGTGTGCATAGGCTACTCTAGCATCGGGTACTAACTCTATTACCTTATTAGCGATTGATTCTATATCGCTAATTCGGTTGTGCACCAAAAACACTTGGCCTCTTCGCTGAAGCTCGAAGCGGACTGCATCTCTGATTATCTCATTGCTAAAATTATGCAACTCGGTGGTAACGGGTTGCCTGTTAGGCGGCGGAGTGCCAATAACAGAGAGGTCTCTTGCCCCCATTAGAGAAAAGTGCAATGTTCTAGGTATTGGTGTAGCGGTAAGTGTTAATACATCGACATTGTGCTTTAGCTCTTTTATTTTGTCTTTTGTTTTTACACCAAATTTTTGCTCTTCGTCTATAACGAGTAGTCCTAAATCTTTAAAAACTACATCTTTACTTGTAATTCGGTGTGTGCCTATTAAAATATCAACCTTTCCTTCTTTTAGGTTTTTAAGTGTTTCCTTGATTTCTTTTGTAGTTCTGAACCGATTAATATAGTCGACATTACAAGGGAGTGCCTCTAACCTGCTTTGGAAGGTTTTATAATGCTGCGTCGCCAAAATGGTAGTGGGTACTAAAACGGCCACCTGTTTATTATCGGCAACGGCTTTGAATGCGGCTCTAATTGCCACTTCTGTTTTCCCAAAGCCTACATCGCCACAAACTAAACGATCCATTGGGTGTGGCATCTCCATATCGTCTTTCACATCTTGTGTAACGGTGCCTTGGTCGGGGGTATCTTCATAAATAAACGAAGATTCTAGCTCGGCTTGGAGGTAGGTATCTTTTTCGAACGCAAAACCTTTCGAGGTTTTTCTTTTAGCATACAGGGCAATGAGTTCTTTGGCAATATCTTTTACCCGCTTTTTTACTTTGCTCTTTTTTTGCTCCCATTCTTGCCCGCCGAGTTTACTTATTTGTGGGGCTTTGCCATCTTGCCCAGAGTATTTAGAAATTTTATGCAGTGAGTGAATACTCGTATATAAAATATCGTCGTCGCGGTAGATAAGACGAATCGCTTCTTGTTTCTTACCTCCTACATCAATTTTTTCCATTCCTCCGAACCTGCCAATGCCATGGTCGACATGTGTTACAAAATCTCCAATGTTTAGCTTTTGAAGCTCTTTTAGTGTAATGGCTTTAGACTTAGAAAAACGCTGTTTTACGTTCTGCCGGTGGTATCGCTCAAAAATTTGATGGTCTGTGTAACAGGCAACTTTGCGCTGTTGATCAAAAAAACCCCCTCTGAGCGAAAGCCTTGCTTCTTTTAATTCAAGTTTGTTGTCTATCTCATTAAAAATAGTTTGCAACCTGTTGATTTGCCGGAATGAATCGGCAATTAAGATAGTATCAATATTCTGATGCTGATTCTTTTTAAAAGCTTCCGCCATGCGGTTAAAATCTTTATTAAAAGATGCTTGTGGCTTCCCTTTAAAATCGAAAATATCGCTGGCTTTTAAGGCAAACCGATTCCCAAACTCAACACAACTGTAGGGTTCAATCGCTTGTTGGAAAGACTTTTCATTTTCAAATAAATCTTCAGGAGAATTGATGACCTGTGTTTTTTCACTTTGTTTTAAAATAGCCTGAAAATCTTCTGTTGCCTGCAAAAAGTATTTTGAAATGGTTTCTATGGTCAGTTGGTAGTCTTTAAACCATATCACGGCATTATTAGGGATGAATTTAATGAAAGAGTCTCTCACTTCTTGCATCATCCGCTTTTGTACATTAGGGATGATAGAAACATGCTCTTTGCTCCCTACAGAAAGTTGGCTTAAGGGGTCAAATACTCTTATACTTTCAATCTCATCGCCGAAAAACTCAAGCCGATAAGGCAACTCATTGGCAAAGGAGAAGATATCCATAATACCCCCACGAATCGAAAACTGCCCTGCTTCGTATACAAACTCTTCTCGTTCAAAACCATATTCAGAAAGTATTTCGGCGAGGTCTTCAATGCCTGTTAGTTCGCCCACTTTTACTGCCAAAGTATTTTCAACCAAAGAACGTTGGTTTATTACCTTATCGGTGAGTGCTTCGGGGTAAGCTACTATAATCTGCCCTGCTTGTTTCAACTGGCTAATTTGGTTAAGTACCTCTGCTCTTTGCAGCACATTGGCGTTTTCAACCTCTAGCAGTTGGTAGGGCTTTCGGTAAGAAGTGGGGAAAAGTAAGATTTCAACTTCGTTTAGTAGGCTTTGCAAATCTCCTTGAAAATAAATGGCTTCTTCTTTATCATTCAACACAAATAAGTGAGATTTTGAAGGCGCGTATTGGTACATTGCTGCTGCAAATATAGCATCCATGCTGCCTCTTAGCCCTTTACATTGGATATTGGCACGAACACTTTGCCCTATTTTATGAACTGCATTTTGAACTAAACTGTCTTCAGACCAAATTTTAATAAAATCTTCAGTAGTTAAAATGTTAGTTTCTTCAGAATGTGCCGTTTGGGAAACCATAAAGATTAGCTTATTTAAAATAAGTAAATGTTCAATTTTAAATTACGAATCAAAAATTAATAAAGTACTCATTGCGAGTGCTTTACGTCATAAATAAATTGTGCTTAATTTTGTCTAAGTGCTTAAGTAATTGATAATATGGGCTTAAAATTATTTTGTATTTAATTAATAGTGCGAGTCCCTGTAAATTTTCACAATCCCCAAATAAATAAGCGTTAGCTGATTGCCACTCGTGCCACAAATACTCTTTTATTGACAATTGGTAGCCTCCAACCCTTTTCTTAAATAATTTGAATACAATTAAGTTTTAATTTTTATACAAAACTACACGGTTTTACTAGAAGAAGTGCCACCAATTGTTGCTTGATTTACTGAGCCAATAAAAATCTTTCAAGAATCGGTGGAATTTCTATACTTCATGCATCTGTTATTGTAAAGGTTATCTTAGCTACTTAATAATTTAAAAAATGTGATTTAAACCTTATTATTTCAAAGCGATATGATGTCCCATATACAAATTACAGTAGATGCCACCGACGAACTGAGCGAAATGTTGATTGCAGAACTTTCGCAATTAGGTTATGATAGTTTCCTGGAAGACGACCAAAATTTAGTAGGTTCTATTACAGAAGAATTGTTTTCAGAAGAAGCGCTCACGGCAATGATGGAACGCTATAAAAATGCATTCCCCTTAACTTACAAATGGGAAAAAGTAGCTCCTCAGAATTGGAATAAACTTTGGGAAAGTAACTACCCGTATGTAATTGTAAACGACCGTTGCGCCATAAAAGCAGCGTTTCATACGCTCCCAAAGAAATATGAATATGAAATAGAAATTACACCTAAAATGTCTTTCGGAACGGGGAATCATGCCACTACTACGCTTATGTTGCAATCGGTTTTAAAGTATGATTTTACTGATAAAAGCCTTTTAGACTTGGGAACGGGCACAGGCGTTTTGTTTATTATGGCACTTATGTTAGGGGCTAAAAGGGCAAAAGCATGCGATATTGAAGAGTGGGCAGTGGAAAATGCAATTGAAAATGCTGAAAAAAATAAGGTAACTAATTACGAGGTTTTTCAAGGAACTGTAACCGATTTACCCAGCGATAATCTCTATGATTTTGTATTGGCCAATATCAATAAAAATGTGATTTTAAGCGAACTCCCTGCGTATGCTAACCGCCTTGTAGAAAATGGCGTATTTATGACAAGTGGTTTTTATGAGAGTGACTTAAAAGACGTTGAAAAAATGGCAAATGCGAATCGCCTCAAAATGATTCACTCCGACTCACTTAACAATTGGGTAGTTGGGGTCTTCCGTAAAACCGAATAAAGAAACCTCCCCTTTAACAATCCTTATTATTTTCTTTCTCAAATTTCTTAAATCATGAAAAAATTAATCTTCTTATTGCTATTTGTAGCTTCTTTTTACACGGCAGCCCAAGCCCAAGAGACTGCTACAAACCGAGTGCTTTTTGAGTCGAAAGAGCATTTGGTAGAAGATCTATTAACAGCCCTAAAAACTGCTAGAGTACCCGAAGCAACCGCGTTGCATCAATTAGTCGACTCTGTTTGGAATAGTGGGCTTTTGGTACCAAGCCAAAAAGATTTGATTTATGAGATTACTTGGAAGCTAAAGCTAGAAGGGTATAATACTGCTCCTTATATCCGCGATTACTTCGCTTGCTTAGCATACGGGCTTAGCACAAACCGCTTTCCCGAAGGGCAATTCGACCAGTTCCTAACAATCTTACAGCAAATGTTGAATGAGAAAGATTCTCAAAAGTTTATCATGAGTAGATTTTTGAGGTCAACCAGAGCCTTTATGCAGCTTGGCATCTTGTATAAAAACAGAGATTACCAACTTAGGGTAGAAAGGGGCGAAATTAGCTTTGAGTATATTTTTGATGATGAAAATGAGCCTATCATAGAAGAACATGCTCCAGATTTAGCAGATAATAGTATAGGCAGTGAAGATTGGTTTGGCGATGACTCTGAACAGGAGAAATCGACAGAAGAAGACAGTAGCGACGATGATTGGGGAACCTGGGAAGAAGAGGAAACTACCAGCGAAGATGAGGAATGGGGCGGTTGGGGCGACTCAGACGATGATTGGGGCAGCAGCGATTGGGAAAATGAAGAGGGCTTTCAAGATTATGGAGACGGCTGGGACACACCCGACGGTAGCTCAGGCCCCGTAGAACAAGTAACCATCGATAGTGTTGCAGTCCCCGAATATGCCTCTGGCTCTTGCTCCCCTTATGTAGAGCTACCAAAGTCGGTGGGGTATTTTATCAATATAAAAAATGCGGATATTATTTTCGAAACCCGCTTCGATACTGCCAGAATAGATAATATAAACGGTTTCTTACTGCCAAAATCTGAAAGCTTTATAGCAAACGGAGGCCGTTTTCGTTGGACAACCCCCGGGGTAAACCCCGACAGTGTTTATTGCGATTTAGACCGATACACGTTCAATCTAAATACTCCTAGATTTAGAGCAGAAAATACAATGATGTACAACCTCACTCGGTTCGACTCAGCCGTAGTAGGCCTACTCGTTTGGGATAACCACAGGTATAACAAAGTGGCACAAAGAGCAGTGTTTCCAAAGTTCCAGTCATATAATAATGATATCGAAGTAAAAAACTTTGCTGAAAACGTTACCTATTACGGCGGTTTCTCAATGATTGGCAACCGAATGACCAGCACAGCATGCAACGGAGGGGCGGCTACCATTGAGCTTGTTATAGGAGATAAAAGAAAATTCAGAGCAATTTCTGGCGAAGGGTTTTCATTCCGACAAGATAAAATTGTTAGCCCTAAGGCAAAAGTGTGGATATTTTACAATGTAGGTGAATCGGACACGACCAACCATTACATTTACCATGCTGCTGTTGGTTTAAAATATCATCTCTCGCCTCAAAAAGTAGTGCGGATGAAAAAAGATACAGGCGGATACCGAGATTTCCCTTTTGAAAGCACCTACCACGGTATAGAAATTACCACTGACTACCTAGAATGGGATTTAGAAAGCGATAGCATAAGCCTATCTATCCTACAATCGAAAGATGTTACCCCTATGGTAATAGAGTCGAAAAGTTATTTCGACCCTTACCGTTATGCCGGTTTGCAGGGAATTTACACGTTTCACCCCCTTAAACTTTTAATAGGATATGCACGCCAACGATTTAACACCCAAAGGAAAAAAGGAGCGATATCCGTTTCAGAACTTGCGGCGTTTACCAATAAAAAACCTGCCGTAATGAGAGGAATGCTGGAGTATTTAGCATCGTTTAACTTTGTGGATTACTACAGAATCGACCCCCTCAACCCCGATTCTGTTTATGTGAATATCAAACCTAAAGCAGTTCATTATGTGCAATCCCACGAAAATATGGTGCAAGCGCAGCTCTCTAGGCTAGACCCCTCCCGTGGCGAGTTTAAAAGAAATAAACACGATTTCGACAACTATAACATCAGATCCAGAAATAAAGACAGAACGGGTTCCAATGCAGTAATATCAATTCGGGATAGTGCAAAACTTAGCATGAAAGGAGTGAAGCAACTTGTAATTAGTGATTCTATGAAGGTAGTAGCCGCTCCCAACGAAGGGAAAATTGCTTTAGGAAAAAATAGAGAAACATTTTTTGATGGTACGGTACAAATCGATACCACCATTTTCAATGCAAACCATGTAAGGCTTGACTATCAGAATTTTATATTACATATGGATAGTATTGAATCTATACACTTTATGGTGATAGATACTGCAACAGGCAAAAGAGCCCCTACTCCTAATGGAATTCAAAACACCTCCGGAGCATTTCATATAGCCGATAGAAATAACAAGTCTGGCATGGTAAAAACCAACGTAGACTCCCTTGATTACAGAGAATCGGGAAGTAGGCTCGGTAAATTTATTGCCGGTGGCGATGGATTCATCTATTTTGATGGAGAAGAAATTAGAGGCCATGAATCTTATTTAAAAGATAGAGTCTTCTTTAAACTCGACTCTGGTTATGAGCTTAACAGTGTAATGCCCGGGCATTTCGAGTCAAATATATTTCCAAAATTTGATAGTAAAATTGGGACAATGCCCGATGGCTCCATGGGTTTTATCCACTCTACAAGCACAAATGCCGAATCACAATATCAAACATCAGGCTATCCGCTTTATAACTTCACAGAAGATAACTCTAACCGCTACCAAGGAGAAATTACTTTAAATAATGACGGGCTTATGGGAGGCGGAAACCTCAAATACTTGGCAGGGTCTTTTAATTCTCAAGAGTTTGTGTTTTATCCCGACTCAGTAAATACCGACGTCCGTTCCGGACTTTGGAAAGGGAGGTCGGGTACGATTGCCGCCGGGCCATTTGAAAAAACAGGCGCGAGCTATCCGGTGGTAGAGATGGAAAATTTTAGATTGAAATGGCTGGTTCCACAAGATAGCCTTTTGCTAATCTCCAGAACCGAAAATAAAAAAGCGAACCAATTAGCCGAACCTTTCAGTATCTATAATGTAAATAGCACTGTTTTTAATGGTACACTTGCCTTAACGCCAAGTACGTTACTTGGTAATGGTACATTAGAAAGCACAGAGTATATTAACAACTCCGCAAAATTTGATTTTAACGAAGCCGACTACATTAGCAGAAATAGCAATTTTATTATTAAATCTAGCGACCCTCAAAAACCTTCGGTAGCTGCGAGCGATGTTAAAACAGAGTACAGTTTAGCAGAGTCTTTTACGAAATTTTCCTCAGAAGATTTAGACAATCAATCATTCAGTTTCCCTTTTATTGAATATCAAACCGATATTCAAGAAGCCTTTTGGAATTTTGGAGGTGTAGATAACAAACTCGTTATGAGCGTGAACCAATCGGGTGAACCTGCTACTTTTACCTCAAGAAATAGGTTTCAAGAAGAACTTGAATTTGACGGCACCGATGCTATCTACGATTTAGACGAAGATACCCTTACCATAAGAGGAGTTACAAGCATTGCAGTTGCCAAC
>CAZFQW010000041.1:0-13184 GCA_964521225.1 uncultured Roseobacteraceae bacterium | reverse complement strand
CGTCGCCGCCACCGCCGCCCCAATCGTCGCCACCGCCGCCGCCCCAATCATCGCCGCCACCACCCCAGTCGCCGCCACCGCCGCCAAATAAATCATCGTCAGCTCCATCATCAGCTCCTGGAATTTTAAGATTTTCATTGAAATCTTTATTGGACATACGAGTTTTCAGGGAATCATTTTGAAACGGGCGTAAAACACCAGCCTTCACCGCATCGATAACAATTTTAGTAATCTCATTCCCAGTAGCAAAAAATGATTTATTCATTTTCTGTCTCAAATCAATTCTCCACCAAAGAGATTTACGAAAACTTATATCATGCCTTCTGACTGGTCTTACTGAGTGTGGATTGTATTGTTGATCCCCGCTCAGTTCCTGAGCATAAGAAACTGATAAAGAAGCCAGAAATAAAGTTAGAAAAACTACCGTGATACGCATAAGTTAAGTTGTATGGTAATAACCTAATAATAAATTAATTTATAGGAATCGTAAAAATATTACTTTGTACACCTTTTACGTCCTCTGTCTGATTCTTGAAATTTCTACGCATTACCTGTTTCACTTCAATTACATACCTATCCCCTGCTCTTGCTTTCTGAGCTAAGCTAGAAAGATTAACCTGACCTGAGGTAACTTTCTCACTACCTATAGAACGTTTACCTCTTGCTAGAGTAACGACCCATCCTGTTACTTTATATCTAGCATCTTTAGGCAAAAACTCTCTAAAGTCTTTATCTGCAATAGCACGTAATTCTAAGCTACGCGGACCTGGCGCATTAACACCATTTTTTAAGTCCGCAGGTTTGTTATTAATAAAAGGAGCAATATCTGGTTTGGGCACTGCTTTCACTGAAAAAGTCTCTGTACCAATTGTATTTCCTTTACTTTTTACAGTCAAGGCAACTTTACCCTGATTTGGTACAATTGTTACCTTTCCCTTTTCTGAACCGGCAATTACATCTGCACCTGTTGCAGTGAAGGAAGGGTCGTAATCTACACCTAATGCTGGCACTTGAACATTCAGTTCATTACCACAATTATAATAAAGGGCAGAAACTGCTGCTGCTTGAATTGAAATTACAGGTTTGGCAACTACATACTTCTCTTCGATAGTAAATGTAGTATCGCCAAAAGGAGTTGGGATAGTTATAGAACCTTTCCAAGACTTTTCTGCATTACCAGATGCATCATAAGTACCTGGAGTAGCTACAAACTCAACTAAACCTTTACCCTCTTCAACTTTAATTGAATTCCCATTATACTTCATAACTGGTTTAGCAGTAGAAGAAGAGGCTGCAATAAACATTTCAGCCGAATACTTAGTGCCTGCCGCTACGACTGAAGAATATGGTTTCACAACTGCAACAATATTATCAAATTTAATCTGATCCGCTCCAATGCTTTGCGCCAACATATCTAATGCTGATGTTTCAGCTTGTGCCACTTCAGAACGCATCTGACTAATAATGGCAAGACATGCTACTGTTGGAGTATGATCAAAATTTAACTCTGCAAAATCTTTCTTATTTTGATCTGGATTATCTTTGAACTCTTCAATTTCACTGCCTCCCAGTGCAAATTGTTTAATTTCTTCAAATTCTGCCTTCACGGAATCTGGGTAGTCCAAATCCTGTATTGTTGCATTTAAATTATTCACATAATCAATTAAACTTTTCTCAAGAGCATACGCCGCACCATTTTTAGATCCTTCAGGACCTAAAGTATAATTCATTTGCTTATCATAATCCTTAGCTCCTGCGAGTTGACCATCTTCAGTGTAACCACCAGAAACCTCAATTATTTTTTTATAAATGTTATCAAGCTCTGAATTAACAGCATTAGTCCACTCTCTTACTTTCATAGTCTTATCTAGCACTGCCTTATCACGAGGCTTTTCACCATTTTTCTTAACTTTTTCGTTAATACCTTTAACTAGTTTCTCATTAGATTCCATATTAATCTTATATGAGTGCTGTAAACTTTGATCGATAAAGATGAATTTATCTAGTACAGAATTACTAACCTGCAATGCGAGCAAAGCAGTAAGTACTAAATACATCATACCAATCATTTTCTGCCGTGGGGTTTCTTTTCCGCCTCCTGCCATAATATATTATTGTTTTAGCTGGTGAATAAATTAACCTTTCATTGCAGTTAGCATATTGCCATATACCTTATTCAGGTTAGTCAAATTAGAAGTAAGTTTCGACATTTGTTCCTTAAACATTTGCGATTCTTTGCTTGCATCTGACATGCTTTCCATAGCTACTGTTAAGTTACTGTAAAACTTATTCATAGCTCTTATATGACTATTCGCATCTTTCAACTCCATTTCATACACTGCATTCAATGCGCCTAAATTTTTTGTGATTACCTGAACTTGTGCATGATATGCTTTAGCATCTTGTGTACTATTAACCATCTGATTCATGGCATTTACTGTTGTTGAATACGCTTTATTTAAATCTCCCATAGATTTAGTTGCAGTCTGTAAGCTTTTAGTATACTCATCTGAAGCAACTGCCGTATCTGAAACATCTTTCATTTTACTAACAGTAGTATTCAAGTTTTTCATTCCGTCTCCAAAGCTTTTGAATACATCACTACCTAAATTAGCTTCCTTCAGCATTTGGTCAATACCACCTAATACAGCCATACCTTTCTGAGCATCTTCCTTACCAGTTGGTTTTTTAGCAGTTTTAGCAGCCTCTGCGGCAGCTAACTCAGGATAAACTTTTTCCCAATCGTAGTGGGCTTCCGGAGGAGGAGCAGGTTGAAAAGCTCCTAATAAGAATAAGAAGCCCTCTGTTAAAAGGCCTACAGTTAACATAGTTCCTGCACCTTGCCAGTGCATGATTTTAAAAAGTGCTCCTACAACAACAAGCGCTGCTCCAACACTAGTAACCTTAGGAACAACCACTCTATAAGTGTAGTCTAATTTAGATTCTTGTTTTTTGCCCATCTTAATTTACATTTAATTGACTTAGTAATAGTTTGATTTAAGAACGTTAAATCTCTATAAAGATATTTAATTTTTTTTATTATCTAAACATAGTTGAACAATCGTTAGATATAAACTCATATACTCTTAACTATTTAACATATGCTAAAATTGTAAGTAAGCTTAGAATTCATACCCCGATGATCGCCCCAAGTAGGTCATCACACATCTAAAACCGATAAAAGAACGCATAGTGTCCTGAAACTCGTAGTTTCTTGTGCCCGTCTCAATATAAAAAGGAATATCTTTCCACGAACCTCCCCTAATAATTTTTCTAAGCTCATTATCGTCAAAATAAGTTGGATTTAAATCCCACACGATTGGATAACTAGCTGGATGAAAAGCATCTTCACACCATTCTGAAACATTTCCCGCCATATCATACAAACCAAAACCATTTGCAAAATACGATCCCACTGGAGAACTGTAAGCAAAACCATCATCTATGTAATTTCCTCTGCCTGGTTTAAAGTTAGCTAATGCACATCCTCTTCCATTTCTAGCATAAGGCCCTCCCCAGGGATACTTACCTTGGTCTAACCCTCCTCTCGAAGCATATTCCCACTCAGCCTCCGATGGTAAACGAAAATTAGGCATTGGCCACATTCCATTCTCTTCTCTAAATTTATTTAAGTAACCTGTTCTCCATTTACAAAACTCTTGAGCCTGATACCAGCTCACTCCTACTACAGGGTATTCGTCGAATGCAGGGTGTATATAATAATACTCTGTCATTGGTTCGCCCATATGATAAGCGAAGTCATTTACCCAAACAGTGGTGTCGGGATACAAACCTCCATTCCTAAAATCAACCACTTCATCTAATGTCCATGGCCCGTGGATAGAATCATATTCAAATGCTTCAAAACCTTCGGCGCCCAGTACAGAGTAAATAAATTGCCGATATTCATTATTAGTAATTTCAGTGTCGTCCATATAGAATCCACCAATGGTGATTTGCTTGTTCATGTTGATTTTTGAAGATGTAATATCTTCATCGGATTGCCCCATATGGAAAGTTCCAGGGGGAACTGATGTCATTCCATAAGGTAAAACCTGACCGGTCCATTCGCGGTCTTGAACTCCGATTAGTTCTCCACCGTCTCCTTTATTACCTCCGAAAATGCAACTTTGGAGTAAACCACCCAGTACAAGAACAATTATAGAACTTTTAGAAGTGAGGACTTTATTCATGGCTATTACTAGATTCAGTATCTATATTCAGCAAAGTTTGCTCTAAAACAATTAATGATTTTAATTTCGATATATGCTTTCGCAAAAATAACTCCAAAACAACAAGATGCTACGTAAATGAAATAAATTTAGTTTAGAATCGGAATCTTGGGGTTCTAATGATTGGCTTTTGAGGAAATTTGAAAGATGGAATTCTATAGGATAATACAATTTCGTGTGAAGTAGCTGCTTTTGCATTACGTGCTTCAATGGTGTAATCAAAAGCATAGCTGAGTCTCATTCTGTTATCTTCCATAAAGTAAATTCCGCTCATTGCAGAAAAAGCTTCGAGTTCTCTCAGTGAAGCACCAATAAAAAATTTAGAATTAATTTCTCCAATTAAGTTCCCTTCAAAAGAATAACTGTTAAAGTCAGACTTCATTAAAACAGAGCTTGTCAAATCTATACTTGGCGAAACAGCAAAAACTTTCCCCAATATTAAATTCATGTGAGTTGAAAGAGAGGTAAACGAAAGGTCTTCTGCAAATGAAAAATCAGACTCTTGAAAATGGGTTACACTAAGTCCTCCAAAATAGGTTGGTGAATTATAATACAAGCCTAATGTGTAGTCTGAACTCGATTGATTTTGATTACCACCTATATTAAGAGGGTCATCTTCGTCTACAAATCTTAGCTCGTTAAAATTGATTGATTGGTTATAAAGACCTCCTCTAACACCCAAAGACAGCGTTGCGCCTGAGTTTAATTTAAAGTGGTATGCTAAAGATAGTTTAGCCTCAAAATTTCTCAATGGTCCTAATTGGTCATTCATCAAATATGCTCCCAAACCTATATTGTATTTGGTAAGTGGCATACTAAAACTCAATAGTTGTGTGGTTGGGGCACCTCCGTCATCAAAAGTTGGTTCATAACCCAGCCACTGAGAGCGGTGAGTAATTGAAACTTCCATCCATTCAGGGTCAATTCCTGTATAGGCTGGATTTAAATACATTTGATTGAAAATGTATTGGCTAAACTGTGCATCTTGTTGCCCAAAAATCTTTGATACACTCATTAACGTAAATATTGTGATAAGTAACGAATATCTTTTTAGCATAGTTGATAGTAGTTTCAAAGCTTGAATATAATAATAAATATATTTATTAAAGAAAGATACAAGATAAGTATTGTGTTTTCAATGGTGAATTTCAAGGTCGAATTCGTCTGAAACTATTTTTATATAATATAAAAAGGCTACGTGTGTTTAAAACATCCGCAGCCTTTCTAAAAGAAACATCTAATATTGGTTATAAATTATTGGCTTCCTTTATATACAGCTCAATAGCGCCAGTCATAGATGGTGCATTTGGCAAAGGTGCTTCAATATCTAATTCTAAATCATAATCTCTTACTGCTTTTGCAGTTGTTGGTCCAAAAGCTGCTATTCGAGTTTCATTTTGTTTGAATTCTGGGAAATTTTGGAATAAAGAGGCTATCCCCGAAGGACTAAAAAAGGCAATCATATCATAATTCACCTCTGCTAAATCTGATAAATCACTTGCTACTGTTCTGTAGAGTATTGCCTGAGTATGTTTATAGCCGTTTTTTTCAAAAAATTCAGGAATATCATCCTTTCTAATATCTGAACAAGGAAATAAAAATTTCTCCTTATCATGTTTTTTCATAATCTCGACTAAATCGCGTGCAGTCTTTTCCCCAGTAAAAATTTTACGCTTTCTAATCACGATATACTTCTGCAAGTAGTTAGCTGTTTGCTCTGAAATACAAAAGTATTTCATATCGCTAGGCATTTCAACTTTACTTGCCTTACAGATTCTAAAGAAATGATCAATTGCGTTTCTACTTGTAAAGATGATAGCAGTATGATCAAGGATATTTACCTTTTGTTTCCTGAACTCTGGATAACCAACAGCCTGTACTTCAATAAAAGGGCGAAAATCTACCTTTATGTTGTACTTGTCTGCTAATTTATGATAGGGCGAATTCACATTTGGTGGTTCCGGCTGTGAAACTAGGATTGACTTTACCGGTTTTAGTGCCTTTGTTTGTGTTTGTTGAGTTGTAACTCCCATTGTCTCCTTCTGCATTTGTGTATAGTAGTAAAGCTAGAAATCTATAAAAAACTTCATTCCCAATAAGATAGGGATTAATTCACCGATGCAAAAATACGAAAACAAATATACTTTTTTCAGTTTGAATGTTCGATTTATAAAAGTACTTATCAAAAAAGCTTTAAATAGTAAGCTTATCCAAAATAATAATTGTAAACCGAATCCTATTTGCCAACCTGCAAAGTAAAAAATACTTGTAATTAACAGTAAAATGAATACATACCCTAAAGAGAAACGATGCCATTCTTTGATGTATAACGTAAAAAGTTGTCTTATCTGATATAAAGAACCCATTAACCTTATTGCCAATAATCGAAAAAGCATCCAGATAAAAATGAAAAAACCAAGACTCAGATGGCTATACAGATGGGCGTTTTTTTGTGTGATTCCTAAAAAAAATGTGTGGTAATAAGTGGTTTCCTCAACAGATATGTTTCTGTTAGAAAGAAAAAACTCTAATATAATACTGTATAAAATTATGAAGATAAAAATCTCAAAAACAGAAGTTTCTTCTTCTTTCGATTTAAAGCGCAACCAAATTAGCCATGGTAGAAAAATATTAGTCAACGAAAAATTAGCATTAATATAGTAAGCATATATGGCAAAGAAAACCCATAAATATAATGTATAAAGAATTGTGTTGGATGATGTTAACGCATGCCTAGTATTTTTATATAGTAAATTTAATCGGTTTTCTATTACTAGAATTTCCCCATCAATGTTTTTATTCGAAATGATGCTAAGCCGAGGTGGATTCCAATTTTCGTTTTTAGAACTATAAAAAGTTAAGCGCGATAGTTTAGCTTCGGCATCTATTTCAATTAATTCGTTGATAGAAAGCTGCAAAGTATCTTTAGCATTTAAATCGGTATAAATCAATCTTTCCCCTAAAAAAATGCTCCCTTTAGTGATGCCTATTATTTGTAATTTAAAGTTGCTGTAAGTAGATAAATCAATCTCTTGAAAAACGCTTTTATATTCTGAATGATAAGAAAACATATATGGAACATTAACCCCTTGCGATTTATCGTATACTTTCCAATCACTTAGCTCCACTAAATTGCTTTGAACAATATTTTTTTGTGCTATTACTGTAAATACATTAAATAGGAGAAAAAAGATGGATATGGTCAATAATTTCATTGTAGTTGTTGCTTATAATAGCAAAGTTAAATGGGGCTTTTAGTCATCAAAATTTATTTGTAAAACCAAAATGTATTTTTGCTTCATTTAGCTTTAAAGGGTTTCTTTCTCTTTGCCCTAAGGCGTAAATTATACTAAAAAGCCCACTTTTTGTAGAAATGTTAATTCCCAAACCTGTTCCCAAACCTTTTATGGGGAGCCCTTTCGTTCCTTCTTGCCAACGGGCGTAATCTATAAAGGGGAAAAAAGCGATAGAACTAAACTGAGAGAGTAGTTCTACCGAGGTGATATTATGTGTTGAACTAAAAATCGCATTTTCGTTAAATCCTCTTAGAGTTTGCAATCCTCCTATTCTGAAAAACTCATTCCGAAACCTGTTTTTACTTGCCAACAGTGCAAATGTATTCCGAAATTTCAAGGTGTTAATTTTGCCCAGCCTGATATGTTTCGATAACCTCAGTTGAATTTGGGTTTGTAGCCCTGAGCTCACCACTACATTAGTAAGTGTGTCGGCATCTATTTTTTTGTTCCCTACTTGCGCTTTTAGCTCAATAAGATGTCCTCGGCTAAAGGTTTGAAACCGGTCGATTCCATCAAACAAATATTTAAAGCCGTAGGAAATATAACTTCCGGAAACCACCGCTTCCGATAAATTTGTATCGCTGCCAATTTCCTGAATGCGGTTTCCGGTCTGATGCGAAAGCCATTCTGCAAATAGCTGAAAGTACCCTTTGTCCCTTAAATCGTACCCAAAAAGCAGGGTGCGCTGTGCGCTAGAGAAGGTAGAATCTTGCTGTAAAAATCTTAATGCCAAGGCAATATCTAGGCGAGTGCCTAGCAAATAAGGGTGCGTGTAAGCCGCATCAAGCACTTGCGATTGGTTCTGAAACCTTTGCCACGAAAACTGCAACTCTTTCCCCGAAGCAAACAGGTTATATAAGTGAAGGTCGAAGTTGCCCGCCAACTGCACTCCTCCCCGATTGCCCTGCCTTGGGAAGAACCCTAAAACGCCGTCAACCTCATTGGCTTTTTCTTTTTTTAAACTGAACTGAATGTGGGCATTATCATCTTCAAATGTGGTAACAGGCGCATCTGCTTTTAAAAAAGGAAGCTTGTCGAGCGTTTGGTGTGCTTGGTTAGTTGCCAACTGCGAAAACGGGCTTCCCTTTATAATTCCTATTTTCTTTTTTAGAAAAGAAGGTTTTATGTTGATGGAATCGGCGATTATCTCAACTGAATCGAATAAGACCAGGCTATTTTCTGTGTAGCTTAACTTTAGTCGGATAGAATCCCGATTGCTTTTGAAAGGTTGTAGTTGGGTTGAGGCAAACGGATAACCGTGATTCTGCGCATATTCTAATATCCGCTTTTCCATATTCTGAAGTTCCTTCATTTCCCAAGTTGGCTTCGTAAAGTCTTTTTTCGATAGGAAGGGGAAACGCTGTGTTTTTAAGTCTGAAATATCGAGGGGACAGTCTGAATACTTTCTGCCTAAATAAAAATGCACAGTAACCGAATCTTTATGCTGAACCCGATGATCGAAACTTGCCAGCCAATAACCTTCTTTGCGTATTTTTTCTGCAGACGTTGCCAGGCTTTGGGTTAAATCGGTGGTATCGAAAAAAACTTCTCTTGGGAGGTAGGTTTTCAGTAATACTCTTGCCGAATCTGCCGCTTCAACCTTTAAGTAGTAAAAATCGGGCTGTTCAGCTTGTGCCATCGCACTACTACTTTGTAAAGCCCAACAAAACAGAAAAACCACATAAATTTTTACCCATCTGAAAGCTGCTCGACCTAACTTTGCAGTCAAAATCATTTTAAAAATAAAGGCAATGAATAAAAACATTTTAGATATCGACTTAAACTCTATTCCCACCCCTATTTATATTTTAGTAGAAGACCTTTTAGAGAATAACTTAAAAACATTGGACATGGTACAAAAAGCTTCGGGTGCTCAAATTATTTGTGCGCTAAAGGGCTTTGCCATGTTTAGTACGTTTCCTATGGTTAAAAAATTCCTTAAAGGTACTACTGCAAGTTCTTTGCACGAAGCACTGTTGGGATACCATGAGTTTGGGAACGAAGTACACGCCTATAGCCCTGCTTATATCCCCAAAGATTTTCCTAAAATTATGGAAGTGTGTAATCATATCACCTTCAATTCGCTCTCGGAGTGGGAACGCTACCAATCCATTGTTCAGCATGCTGACAGGCAAATTTCCTGCGGACTCAGAATCAACCCCGAATATTCGGAAGTTGAAACCGATTTGTATAACCCTTGCATTCCGGGTTCGCGTCTTGGAGTTACCGCCGCAGTGCTTGGCGATACCTTACCTCAAGGAATTGAAGGTTTACACGTGCATACCCTTTGCGAAAGCAATGCCGAAGCCTTGGAAAGAACGCTTTTAGCTGTTGAAGAAAAATTTGGACATTTATTACACCAAGCAAAATGGTTAAATTTAGGGGGCGGACACGCCATTACCGCCAAAGGATACGACTTAGAATTGCTGATTAGCCTCGTACAAAACCTGAAAGAAAACTATCAGCTAGAAATTATTCTGGAACCGGGCAGTGCCGTAGGTTGGGAAACAGGCTACCTAGTTGCTACCGTGTTAGATTTAGTGAAAAATGGCGATACACAAACTGCCATGCTCGACACTTCATTTGCGGCACACATGCCCGACTGCCTCGAAATGCCCTACAAGCCGCTAATTTTACAGGCAGATGAAAACGGACGATTTACTTATAACATGGGAGGTTCTACTTGCCTTGCCGGCGACCAAATCCTGAACTACAATTTTGAACAAGAACTGAACGTTGGCGACAAACTCGTTTTCAACGACATGATTCATTATACAATGGTGAAAAATAACACTTTCAATGGAGTGAACCTTCCTGCAATTGGAATACAGCGAAAAAGTGGCGAAATCGAAATTATTAAAGAGTTTGGATATGATGACTACAAAACTAGATTAAGCTAAATAAAAAACCCTTCATGGCTACAACCATGAAGGGTTTTTCTACAGCAATTACATTTCAGAAATCATGTAATTGGTAGGTTTTCTTTTACTTTCCGCCACCAAAGAAATAACCTAAGCTCACTAAAACTTGGCTAGTCCTAGAGTCGAATGCAAATTCTTCTCCCCCAAAAGTGGCGCTGTCGCCTAATTTACTAAGTCCACCTTCGTACCTTAAATCTACGGTTAATTTTCCTAAAATATCCACGCCAACACCTGCCTGAATACCCCAAGTTGCAGAGTTAAAATCGCTTTTCACGTTCGCTAAAGATTCTGTGCTGAAACCGTCGCCCAATATGAAACTAGCTACAGGCCCTGCTACCAAACGAGCCGGCCCTATTTTGTAACCTATAATAATAGGAATATCTACCCTATTAAACGTTTGCTTTACGTCTTCGTCTTTCAACTGTTGCGTTACGTTCTCTACTGTATATTTCCCTCCTGCTGAAGTAAATAATAATTCTGGCTGAATATGGATGGGTAATAATGGGATATTAATACGTGACATCAGGCCAAAGTGAATACCAAAAGTTGCCCCTTCCGCTTTTAATCTTAGCTCATCGGTAGAGCGGTCTTCTACTGCTAAAACAATATCATCGGCTCTTACCGACGACGACCCCGCTCCGGCTTTAATACCAAATTTAATTAACTGTGCATTGGCTGTTTGAAGCACAAAACCACAAACAAGCATTAATAAGATTTTCTTCATAGTTTGAGTCTTTAATTTAAATGTTTGGATGTAAGATAATTTAAAAGACTAATTAATATTTTCACAAATGTGCATTTATCATTCCAATAATAAGAAATTTTTAACAACTATATAGTAACAACAATACAACTATGCTACAATTAGGATTCGCAAGTGCCATTTTACCCGATTTGAATTTTGATGAAATGATACACTTTGCCTCAAAAACGGGTTACCAGTGTGTGGAAGTAATGTGTTGGCCTGTAGGGAAAGCGAACAGAAGATATGCGGGCGTTACCCATCTCGACCTAGATACCTTCACCGCTGAAACCGAAAAATCTATCCACACCACCCTAAAAAAAGAAAGTGTTACCATTTCGGCACTTGGCTACTACCCCAACCCAATGGACACCGACGAGGAAAAGGCAACCTTCTACCAAAACCATATTAAAAAGCTAATAGAGGTTTCCCATCAACTTGGGGTTAACAAAATCAATACTTTTATTGGCAGAGACCAACTTTTAAACGAAGAGAAAAACTTAGAAAAGTTTGAAAAGTTATGGACTCCTATCATTAAGTATGCAGAAGATAAAAAAGTACAAGTGGGAATTGAAAACTGCCCCATGTACTTTACCTACGACGAATGGCCCAAAGGGCAAAACCTTGCCTACTCTCCCGCCATTTGGGAAGAAATGTTTAAACGAATTCCCTCAACATCGCTCGGACTGAACTACGACCCCTCTCATTTGCTTTGGATGCAAATGGATTATTTAAAACCTATTTACGATTTCGCAGATAGAATTTTCCACGTTCATATTAAAGATGCCAAGCTTCATAAAGACAAGCTGAATAAAGTAGGAATCCTCGCCAATCCGCTCGAATTCCATACGCCTAAACTCCCAGGGTTGGGCGATATTAACTGGGGCAGCTACCTTTCGGCACTGCTCGATGTTGGCTACAAAGGGCCTGTATGTGTAGAGGTAGAAGACAAAGCCTTTGAAGGTTCTCTCGAAAACAGAAAAAGAGCGTTAATTCAGAGTTTCAATTTTTTAAAACAATTTTTCCCACTTTAAATGCTTATCGGCTTCATCATATTGAGCCATATTCACTGTGATGAAGCCCAATTTAATAGGCATTGAGTCTAAAAAGCGAACTGTCCTTTAAAGGCTAGCAAATCGTCGTAAAAATCCGAAGGGCTAAATAAGTTATATTCAGACAGCCGAGTTTCAGGCTTTACCACAAGGCTTTTCATGTCTAAAGATTGTTGCACATACTGCGTGTCTATATCGGGATAGAGCATTTTAATGGTGTCGGCAACTTCGTTGATGGAAAGCACCCGCGCTACAAGGTTGTAAATCCCCGATTCAATTTCGTTGCGGTATACAACTTTTGAAAGTGCCGCCCCTACTTGCCCCACATGGATAAAACTCCTTTTCTGCTCGCCATTGCCTTGCACTGTAATTTTATGATTAAAGTGCGCCTCGAACATAAACTTATTAATTACGGCATCGAAACGCATACTTTTATTATAGCCATACACATTGCCACAACGGATTACGTAAGTTTTCATCTCCCCATCAAAAAAGCGTTCGAGCATGCGCTCGCCCAACAACTTAGAGATACCGTAATAAGTATGCGGATTTGCCACGGTTTCTTCTGTTACCTCGTTGTTGGTAGAGCCATACACCGAAATACTACTTAGATAAACCAGTTTTTTCACCGAAATTTCTTCTAGTAGATAGCTTAACTCCGCTGTGCCCCATTGGTTGGTTTGCTCAAAAGAATGTGCATCCTGATGGGCAAAAGGCGTGGTTACTTTGGCAGCTAAATGGTAAACCACATCAACTCCTTGTAAAGATTTCCTCAGTTTTCTGGTATCGAGCAGTTCCCCTTGCACAAAGCGAATGGGTGCATGCAAAAACTTCTCTGACAAGAAAAGATTGTAGTTTGGCCGACTTAAGTTATCGTAAACAATTATTTCCGAAATTTTAGGGTCTTGTGCCAACCGCTGAACAAGTTCTGTGCCCACATA
>CAZFQW010000040.1:0-13248 GCA_964521225.1 uncultured Roseobacteraceae bacterium | reverse complement strand
AGTAGAAGTAGCAACTGTAGATGATGCCGTGCGCAGAATTTTAAGAGTAAAGTTTGAACTAGGACTTTTCGATGACCCCTATCGGTATTTAGATGAAGAGCGTGAAAGTGCCCTTCTCTATGCCGAAGCCCACATGGAAGCCGCACTTGAGATGGCAAAAAAATCGATTGTGCTTCTAAAAAACGACAATAATATCCTCCCCTTAAAAAAAGACCAACAAAAAATTGCCGTTATTGGCGCTTTGGCAAACGATAAAAACAGTCCGCTAGGAAGTTGGAGAATTGGTTCCGACGATAACTCAGCCGTTTCGGTCTTAGAAGGACTTGAAAAGTACTCGAAAAACATTTCTCACGAAAAAGGCCCCGATTTAATTACAGGGGAAGCCAATTTTGTATTTGAACTCGCCATTAACGAAAGCGATAGAACCGATTTGGAAGAAGCCGTAGCACTTGCCAAAGAATCGGAATTGGTTATCTTAGTTGTAGGTGAACACGGCTTTCAAAGTGGGGAAGGTAGAAGTAGAACTCAATTAGGCTTGCCCGGTTTGCAACAAGAATTACTAGAAGCTGTGGCAGCAGTAAATAATAACATTGTGCTTGTATTAATGAATGGAAGGCCCCTCGTATTAACCAACGTTGAAGATAAAGTAACGGCATTGGTAGAAGCGTGGCAACTCGGCACCCGAACAGGCGATGCCGTTGCCCAAGTTGTATTTGGCGACTACAACCCAAGTGGTAAACTTCCTATGACTTTCCCAAGAAGTGTTGGGCAAGTGCCCCTGTACTACGGGCAGTTTAATACCGGCAGACCTGCAGCCAAAAACCCGAATGAAGTATTTTGGACACATTACATCGACGAATCGAATGCACCCCTCTACCCTTTCGGATTTGGTTTGAGCTACACTGAATTTAGCTACGCTGACTTAAAGGTAAATGCAGCTAATTCTAACAATGTTACCGTAAGCGTAAAAGTAAAAAATACAGGCGCACTAGCAGGCGAAGAAGTAGTACAATTATACATAAGAGATAAAGTGGCATCAATTGCCCGCCCCGTAAAAGAGTTGAAAGGTTTTGAAAAAATTATGCTGAAAGCAGGTGAGGAAAAAACGGTTCAGTTTACACTTACCGAAAAAGAACTAGGATTTTATGATAACAAAGGTGAGTATTTAGTAGAATCCGGCGATTTTGATGTGATGGTAGGGACCAACTCCCAAGAAGGTTTAACTGCTTCTTTTGTATTGAAATAATTAGAAGATAAAATCATTTTAAAAAAGGGAATTGTAATAATTCCCTTTTTTTATGAACTAATATAAAAAAAGAAAATTATATGAAAATTCGTCCCGAAGAACTAGAAACACAAGGTTATCAATTACTCCATCAAATTGATATTCACGACCTCAAGCCATTTATTACGGAGTATATGAAAAAAAAGAATTTCTACACCTTGATATATCACATTCTCATTACTTTATTATTGGCAGCATTAGGGTTTATTGCCGCACAAGGAGTAATCAAAGAAGATTTCACTTGGTATATTTTTATTGTTTATTTGATGTTGGGAGTAGGTCTTACTTTCACTTTAATTCCCCTCCATGAGTTTATTCATGTTTTAGCTTATAAGTGGCAAGGAGCAAAACAAACTAGTTACGATGCCAACTGGAAACAATTCTATTTCATGGCATTGGCCCATCGCTTTGTTGCCAATAAAAAAGAATTCAGGATAATTGCAATGGCTCCTTTTGCGTTTATTTCTGCCGTGCTTGTTACCGCTTATTTTTTTGCGAACCCCCTATGGGAAATCGTTTTTTTGGCAATGTTTCTAATACACACCCTTTTTTGTGGTGGAGATTTTGGGCTAATGAGTTATATGCTAACGCAGAAGGGTAAAGAGGTAGTTACTTTTGATGATGTCCCCCATAAAACTTCTTATTTTTATGGGAAAACACTGAATAATTAAAACAGAATTGGCTAGTCGAAATTCATCCCCACACTTTTGTTCCTGCAGTGCAGTTTTGGCACATTTCTATTTTATTGCGGGCGTCGAGTAATTGTTTTCTGAAAGATTGATAGGCATTTCCTTCCCAAATTTCTTGAAAAGAATGCGTTTGTAAATTGCCCATTGTATGTAGTGCGTCTTTATCGAAACAACAAGGAACAATTTGCCCATCCCAGGTAATTACACACGAATGCCACATTTTCCAGCAATGGTTTTCTAGGCTATTTTTAATTTTAAAAGTACCATCGCTCTGCGGTGCATAGCGACTGTATTTTTGCAACGTAGGAATCAGCGGCGAACCGTGCTGATAATCGTAAATCTGTGCAGTTTTTAATCCAACGGCATCTATTACCATTTTTTTAGCCAATGTTTGCACTTCTCTGATCTGATGTTCGTTAGGTTTCACTACTAAAAATTGGAAAATTAAATGAGGTGTTTTCGACTTTAATTTCTTTTTCCATCGAATGATATTTTCTGTGCCTTCTAACACTTTTTCTAGCTTTCCGCCTACTCGGTGCGATTCGTAAGTGGCTTGCGTAGTGAGTGCCATCTATCGAAATAATCAGCCGATTTAAGCCCGATTCTACGGTTATCCGAGCGGCTTCATCTTTTAAAAAATGAGCGTTGGTAGAAGTTGCCGTGTACAAATTTTTATTTGCTACGGAGCGAATTAAATCGTGAAAATGAGGGTGCAAATAGGGTTCTCCCTGAAAATAAAATAATAAATACAATAAAGTAGGGTGGAGTTCTTCTATTACCTTATTGAAAGTTTCCGAGGTAAGCATCCCCGTAGGGCGAGTAAAAGACCGCAAGCCACTTGGGCATTTCGGGCAGCGCAAATTGCACAAAGTAGTAGGTTCAATGCGAATGCTAAAGGGTATTCCTTGGTGAAAGGGCTGCCTTAATCGCTTTGCTTTATAATAGCTTTGGGTAAGCTGCCAAGCAAGTCGGTGAAGCGCATTAAGGTGATGGTAAAAGCATTGAACAGAGCAAATGCTGCCCCGATAGAGCTAGACACCAAAGTCAATTTATTGTACGATAAAATCAATGCCCTATCGAATGAATTTTATGGAAATACCGCTAAAACCCAAGTAGGCGAAAAGAATAAACCAACGATTAACGATAGGATGTTTGCCATCCAAAAAGGCATTGAATACTCTCCCTATGGTCCAACGGATTTTCGCCTTGCAACCATGAAAATTATCAATGAGCAACTCCCTTCTATGGGTTCACGGTTTGAAACCATTAAAAAAGAGTTAGATACCTTAGCCAAAGATTTACAAACGGCAGGGGCTTCTTGTAGAGGAATAAAAACTGTTTTCGAGTTGAATTAATTAGATACAAAAGAGGTCAGGATTATTATTCTGATCTCTTTTTTCGTTGAGGTTCTTACAGGTAATTTATCCAATACAATAAAGAAAATAATGTTTGAGATGAGCAGAGTAGATATAATTGTTTTTTATTTGGGTTCCTAAACATTGTGCATAAATAAAGCAGAAGGGTTTCAACCTATTTATATACTCTAATATTGATATAAATATTGCCTTTCCCCTATTTTTCGTAATGCTTCGGCAATTTTAAGGTGGATGCTTTTCTGATTTTTCATTTTCTGGGAAAATATTTCTGATTCAAATATTAATCAAATTCCATCTGATATAAAAAAACCTCCCTTAGAAAAGGAGGCTTTTAAACAGTATAGAGTTAAGAATATTTTTA
This sequence comes from uncultured Roseobacteraceae bacterium, assembly GCA_964521225.1. GTDB lineage: Bacteria > Bacteroidota > Bacteroidia > Cytophagales > Flammeovirgaceae > CAYUJH01. The sequence goes on along the minus strand of CAZFQW010000040.1, from coordinate 9,537 downwards.
TAATGGAATTAATTCGAGGCGGTAGCTTGGTTCCGTTTTGTCGATTTCCTTCGGAACTTTCCAACTAATTATTAGGCTATTTTCTGTAATAACTGCTTCTATTTCAACAACTATTTCATTATCCGTTCCGCTATCTAAAATAATTTGGGTGTTATTGGCGGTGAGTGCCCAAACTCCTTGGTTGTTCGGCGTTTGGTTGGGCGTATCGATGGCATTTCCTGGAGTAACTGTATAAGTGGTGGCGTTGCCATTATTCGCATTAAACGTGATAGAAAACGAGGAAAATGAGCCTGAAGTATCTTCTTGCCCATTCATAAATACCTTACTTACCTGCCAAGTTTTGGCTATTTTTTCAATCTCTGTAAGAGGTTTGGGATCATCGCCGTTGTCTTTTTTGCAAGCGGTGGTTGCACCTACTATTGCAATAAATAAAATATATAATTTATAAAACTTCATTTTGTTTTTTTTTAATTAACTGAATATTAAAAACTCACAATTCAGAATTTATTTACTGTTTTATTATTTTTTTAATTGCCTGTTTTTTATCGCTTATTAATCGGATATAATACATACCCTTCGGATATGCTGCCATGTTCAATTCCATTTCAGTATCAGCGGCTTTCGCCTTAGCGGTTTTTAAAATCCTCCCTAAGGCATCGACTAGCGACATCTCTATGGCTTCGTTTAAATCCCACTGTATGCGCAGGTTAGTATTTATGACAGGGTTAGGGAATACCATTATTTTTTCGCTAAGTGCATTGTTATCTAGCCCTGCCACAATTACCGAAACCGTTTTGGAGAAGCTGAGGGAATCGGCACAAACTCCGCTCCCTACCGAAAGTGTAACATTGTACTCGCCTATTCTTTGGTATGTATGAAGCGGGTTTTCTTCGTTGCTGAAGTTACCGTCGCCAAAATCCCAACGGAAATCACTTTCAAAATTTAGAAGAGAGAGGTTTTGGAATTGGAAAGTTCCTTCTCCTAGGAAAGTCTCACTAAAATTGATGAGCGAGTTTTTGAAAAATTTCAATGTGATTTCGTCGGTTTGAGTGTTGCCACAAGCATCGGTTACGGTAACGCTATAAGTACCATCTTCGGTGGCTGTGAGAGTGCTTTCCGTGCTACCGTCAGACCATAAATAGGAAGCATATTCGCCAGCATTGAGCGCAAAAGTAGCATCGCAAATGAGCGCAGGGTTTTCCCCCAATTCAAGCACCGTGCTTTCGTTTAAGAAAACAACTACTTGGTCGGTAAATTCTTTGCCACAAGCATCGGTAACTGTTACCGAATAAGTGCCATTAGTGGTTACATTCAGCGTTTGCCCCGTGCTGCCATCAGACCAAAGGAAAGTTCCTGATGGTGTACCTGCATCGAGTGCTAAGGTGTTTTCACAGGTACGGATAGTATCAGCCCCCAAATTAACCGTGGTTTCTGGGAAAATGACGGTAATGGAATCGGTCAGGAGAATTTCGCAGTTTACGGGGGTAACTTCTACCTTATATGTTCCCGATTGCGTAACGGTGAGCGTTTGCCTAGTACTACCATCCGACCATTTAAAAGTACCGCCTTGGTTACCTGCATTGAGCACTAACTCTGTACCACAGGCTACAACCGTTTCTTCGCCTAAATCTACCGTTGGGTTTTCAAAAATCAACACTACCTCGTCGGTTTGCTCAAAACCACACGAATCGGTAACGGTTACACTGTACGTTCCCGCAATGTTTACTTCTAGGGTAGGATTGGTGCTTCCATCGGACCAGAGATAACTCGCAGCATTGGGTAAAGTGGCATCAAAGGTAACGGGGCCACCGCAAACCGATAAGGTAGCAGGTGCAATATCTAAGGTTTGTTTGTGGATGATTACCTCTGCGGTTGCCGTTTGTTGCACTCCGCAAGAGTCGGTTACGGTTACCGAATACTCGCCCGAAGTAGTTACTTCTAGCGTTGAGGTTTCCGCGCCATTCGACCACAGATAGCTGATACCTCCGTTGCCTGCATCTAACAGAACAGGTGCTTGGCAAGCCGTAATTACAGGGCCACCGAGGTCAATCGGTTTGGGTTGGTTCAAAATGAGGACAATTTCGTCGGAAGCTTGGTTGCCACAGCTATCGGTTACGGTGAGGGAGTAAGTGCCTGCCTCTGTAACCACCAACGAGTCGGCAGTGCTTCCATCGGACCACAGGTAGCTATTGCCAGAATTTCCTGCTTGTAAGGTATAGGGCAAGGCACAAAGTTTTAGGGTATCTGCCCCTAAATTTACATTTAATTTATTCTGATGGAAGGTTACAACTATTTGGTCTTCAAGGGTATTGCCACACTGCGAGGTGATTTTCACTTTGTAGGTTCCATTTTCAGTAACTAGAAGCGAATCGGCAGTGCTGCCATCTGACCATTCGTAGGTAGCAAAGCCTTTGTTCAAAGTATTTAAAACAATCGGCGCAGCACAACTAAAGAGTGAATCTTGTAAAAATGGCTCGGCTAGTTTCGCAATGGTTATATTAATTTCGTCGGTGAAAGTAGTTCCGAAATTATCGGTGATGGCAACACTGTATTTACCGCTTTCACTCACCAAAATGGTAGGCGTAGTTTCCCCTGTTGACCACTCAATTTTTGAGACGAGCTGAGGGGCATTTGCTGCAAAAGGGTTTAGCGTTATGCTTTCTGCACATACAACAGTATCAGCCCCTAAAGAGTAGTTTATTTTATTGGGGAAATACACAAATACCGAATCGGTGAGGGGTTTTTGTCCACAGTAAAAAGGAGTCATTGTAACGCGGTATAAGCCCGATTGGTCAACGGTAATGCCCTTAGTAGAATCGCCCGTTGACCACTGATATTGTGCTTGTTCGTAGCGGTTTTCGAGGCGATAATCTTCCGCATTGCGCACCACTATGGTATCGCTTTCGCCAAGTTCAAGGAAAGGAGGCACTGTGGCGGTTACTGTAAACGTTTTCGTAACCCGTTCGCAAGCCCCCGAATATCCCGTTACCGAAATTTCGGTGGTTTCCCTAATTCGGGCAGTAACTTCCGCATCAAATCCTCCCCCAGAAAACAATTCGAAGGGCTCCCACTGATAAAACTGTGCGCCAGTAGCTTTCAACTGGAAAGGAACGCCGGGGCAAGCGAGGGTATCGCCAGAAATTTGTAAATCAATTTCTTCCACGAACTTCACTTCTACCGTATCGCGCACTACACAGCCATTAGAAGCCGTTACTTTCACCCAATATTCGCCTGGCTCAAAAACTTGAATAAAGCCGTTTCTATCGCCTGTGGACCATTCGTAGGATGCCGAGAAATCGTCGGTAAAAGCATCGAGGAAACCGACTTCGCCACAAATGTACAGGGTGTCTTCTTTGGGGAAACCGAAAAGTTCGGGAGGTGTGCCAATAGATACTCTTAACGAATCTTTTACCTCGCCACAAAGCGTACCGGTGTTCACCGTTACCGTGTAGATGGTGGTTTGCTTAGGTTGTGCAATGGGGTTAAAAATGGCAGAATCTGAAAGCCCTTCCGCAGGCGACCACGAGTAGCTCGCCCCTTCAATCAATGTGGCTCGAAGTTGCACAGGGTCGCCTCCGCAAGCGGTTACACTTAGACCGGCATCAACGCTAGCCGCCTCTTCAAACGAAATTTTCACCTCGTCGGTCGCCTCGCAGCCTGCCAATTTTACTACTACCGAGTAAGTGCCTGCTTGGGTAACTTCAATGCTTGGCGTAGTTGCCCCGTTCGACCACTCGTAGGTGATATTGGCGGGCTCGGGAACTGTATCGCCCAAGGCTTTCAGCACCACTGTGGTTCCTTGGCAAATTGTTTGGTCTTCCCCTAAATCGGCTTTTAAGTTTGATTCTCCTACACCCACCGTAATGAAATTAATTTTTTCTTCCACATCTTCCCCGGCAGGGTTTCTTGCCGTTAATTTCACACCATAGGTACCGGGGGTGTTATAGGTAACTTTCACTCGTTCAGTTGTAGCAGTGGCAATATCTCCACCTTCAAATTGCCATAAAAGCGAAGAAGCGTTTCGGCTTGTGCTAGTAAAGACTACGGTTTCGCCAGGGCTGCAAAAAATTGTTTTGTCGGAAGTGAAACGCGCTTCTGCGGGAGAAAGCGAATTGGCACATTCTGCGGCAGTTACAAACCGCAGGGGAATCCACTCGCAATCGGTAGGCATATTGGCATTGTGTGCAATTACTCGGTTGGCAGCTTCTAAGTTTTTTGTACCGATGTCTCTTGCAATGCCATCGGGTGCTTGGAAATACATTAAATCGTTCGGGTCGTTTACATTTTCTAGCAAGCTCATTTTCCCAAAAAGTCGGAGCAGTTCCGTTTCAAAATCTTTCTCGCCCAAGCTCGGATTCCCTTCAAAATTCCATGAAGTATTGTTAATGCTCATAAATATTCTGAAATGGCGCAAGCGGAATATTTTCTCGGCACCCGTGTCGCATTCTTCGTATTCGCCAAAGGAAAAGGAATCGTTAAAAAATTCATCTTCAATAATAGAAATGGCACTTTTCCCCGACACAAAAAAATCGATGGGTTCTTGGTTAGCTGCCAACCGTATGTTAATTCCCGTGGTGCAACGCCAACGGTTTAAAGCCCCTACAAGGGGGTTGAGGTATCGGTCGGTTTGGTAGAACTGAGGATCTACAAACATGGTGTAGCCGCCGTCGTTGTTATTGGCAGAAAAGTAAGGGATAAGCCCCGGAGAAGTTGAAAAGCCAAAAGGATCTGAAAAATCGAACGCATATTGGTTGTGAAGGGCGTAGGTAACTTCCAAGTTGTTGAAACTTTGGAACGATTCGCCCGCATCGTTTTGTACAATAATTGCCCCCGTACCGGCTAAACTAGGCACATAGACTTCAATTTTAGTATCGCTCCACGAAAGATAATCGCCACTATTAAACAGTGGGAAGGTAGTGCTGCCACCAAACTCGTTACTAGTGAAAATAACCTGTCCGTTCCCTCTTTTTTCGCCAAAACCGGTTCCATTAATGGTTAGTTTGGTTTGCGTACCTGCCGTAACCGTTGTAGGTACAAAAGAAGTGATTTCTACAGCTTCGGTTCGTGCATTGTTATTTAGTGCTTTCCTGTTGGCAAGTACTTCTACCTCGGCAGAAACGAGGCGTTCTGTAGCGGTAATTGTTTTAATGGGTTGAATTAGTTCGCTTTCAATATTTTTAAAAATTGCTCTTTTTGAAGCGGCTATTGCTCGGAAGGCATCGTATTTAACATAGCCGTCGAGGAGTAAATGATAGCCTTCTCCATTTTTATCGCCACTAAAGAAAACCCCTGAATTTCCTTTTTCGAGCGCAATTTCCGAGGTTTTGATGTAGGTAGTTCCCACTTTGCCACCGGGGGTAATTATTTCGATAGTTTCGCTTGTAATACTGCCTTTTAGTATTCTTTTTATTTCTATTGTATTGCGTGTGAAAATGAACGTTTCTTCGGGATTCCAATAGGAATTTTGTTCAATCACTTTGCCCTCTATAATATGGTGAGAGCGGTTAATTTTTTGGGTTAAATCTTCGGGGGGATTTACCTGCGCCTGCACAAGCGGGCTTAGGAATAGGCAAAGCATTAAAATTCGTAAAAATGTTTTTAGCATAGCTGTAATCATAAATAATGAACTAAATAATTTGAGTTAGGTATTGTAATTAAGCCCATTACGGCGAGGTGTAGCCAAGTGCTGCAAGGTATTTTTGGGGAAGTTGTTAAGGGATTTAAATAAAGGCGTACTACCCATTTTTTGAATATCGTTAGTACTTACATCCCGAAGGATGTGGCACAAAAAAGTCTTTGCCAAAAAAACATTTGACAAAGACTTTTACAGATTAGAATGTGGTTAAATATTACAACTCCTCCGCATTTTCGTAGTCGTCTTCGGTGAAAGTGAAACGGTAGAGGTTATTGTTAATTACCTCGTAGTTTTACCGATAAAGATATTTCTTTCTGCGGGGGGAGCAGAGAATATAAAATTATCTACAAAATAGCTTTGAAACTTTTTTTTATCAAATATGACTGCGATAGAATCCGCTCATAAAGCTTCCGAGGCACTCAATACATCCCCAGCCCCTTGACGAGATTCTCCTTTATAAAACACTCCTTTTCTTTCAACAGAATATACTTGAATAGGTAATTGAGATAAGGAAGTAGTTCTATAAAACTCAACCTGAACCTCTCTATAAGTTCCATTTTCTAATTGATATTCTCGTATTTCTACCTTACCATGACAGCCCATCAAAGTAATTAAAAAAAATATGAGCTAATCCGATTTTTCATTTTTTGGATATTAATAAGGCCAACTACCGAATAATTCTTCTGGCTAACCACTTGTGGGATTTTTACGACGATTCCCTCTATTATTCCGCCATTGCGCCCAAAATTTTGCATTTTTTAAACCCTCTTCTATTGGTTGGATTGTATAACCCCCAATATTATCTGAAGGGATATTGAATTTTCCTCTTCCTGTAATAAAGCGTTGGTTTTCAAAATCTATCATATTTACTACAATAGCGGTGCAAACAAGAAATCTATCTATAGTTTTAGCTTGGTAGTTTCTTTAAAAAGTTTAGAGCATTACTTTTTATGTCTTTTTTCTAATACTTTCACTACCTCATCGAGTCCGATTTCTTTTTGCTCAAGTAATACTAAGAAGTGGAAAAGTAAATCAGCAGCTTCTCCTAAGAAAAGATTTTTATTATCGTCTTTGGCTTCTATTACCAACTCTACGGCTTCTTCACCCACTTTTTGGGCTATTTTATTAATGCCTTTATCGAACAGCGTTCGAGTATAAGAACTTTCTGCCGATGCGCTTTTTCTTTCTTTAATGATACGGGCTAAGTAGTCCAAAAAAGCAGCTCTCCCCTTATTTTCTTCTTTAAAACAAGTGTCAGCTCCCGTATGGCAAACAGGGCCTACAGGGTGTGCCAGTATCAATAGAGTATCTTGGTCGCAGTCAACAGCTAAACTTTCTAGTGCAAGAAAATTCCCTGAAGTTTCGCCTTTCGTCCAAAGTTCTTGGCGGCTTCGGCTAAAGAAAGTAACTTTTTGGGTAGATACTGTTTTATCAATTGCCGCCTGATTCATAAAGCCAACCATCAACACTTTTTTGGTAACAGCATCTTGCACCACCGAAGGCACAAGACCATCAGGATATTTTGAGAAGTTTATATTCATTGGTAGTAGTTCGTTTTCAGTGCCACCAAAGTGGTAATTTAGGTTCTAATTTTTTTATTACTTGGTTGTTTATTTACGAATAATGATATTTTTTTCGCTCAGATATGATTTTAATGCAGGAATAGGGATTTCGCCAAAGTGGAAAATACTAGCCGCTAATGCCGCATCTGCTTTGTTTTCTTTAAACAAATCTAAGAAATGACTCATTTCGCCGGCTCCGCCCGATGCAATCACAGGGATATTCAACAGCCCTGTTAAATAAGCTGTTAGCACTAAGGCAAAGCCTGCTTTTGTACCATCGTGATCCATTGAAGTCAATAATATTTCTCCAGCACCTCTTTCTTCTACTTCTTTTGCCCAAGGGATAGTTCGAACTTTGGTTGCCTCTCTTCCCCCTTTTACATGCACAATATGTTCTTCTTCAACATAGCGAGAGTCTATGGCAACCACCACACACTGAGAGCCAAATTCATTGGCCAAAAGATTTACTAAATTGGGGTTTTTCACAGCGGCTGAATTAATAGAGACCTTATCGGCACCGGCAGCGAGCAGTGCGGCTACATCTGCCACAGAACTAATTCCGCCACCTACGGTAAAGGGAATGTCTATTTGTTGGGCAACTTTTCGCACGAGTTCTACCAGTGTTTTTCGTTTTTCTACCGTTGCGGTAATGTCTAAAAAAACGAGTTCGTCAGCACCTTGGTCGCTGTAAATTTTTGCTAACTCAACAGGATCTCCAGCATCTCTCAAATTCTCAAAATTGATACCTTTTACCGTTTTTCCATCTTTAATGTCTAAACAGGGAATAATTCTTTTGGTAAGCATTTTTTTAGTGTTGAGTTACAATTTTCGATTGTTTAATTGAGGTAAGGTTGCAAATCTTTGGCAGTAATTCTTCCCTCATAGAAAGCCTTCCCTACTACAACTGCCGGAATACCCGCTTCGTTGAGTTGGGCAATATCTTCAATGCTGCTCACGCCACCACTTGCAATTAAATAAAGTGCGGGAAATTGCTGAATAATTTCGTTGTACAGTTCCATAGAAGGACCAGAAAGCATTCCATCGCGGCTAATATCGGTGCAGAGTACTTGGTGAACTCCTTTTTTAGTGTATTGGTCTATAAAATCAAAAACCGAAACCGCCGATGTTTCTTGCCAACCGTGGATAGCAATTTGTTTATCTTTAGCATCGGCAGCAAGAATAATTCTGTCAGCACCATATTCTAGCACCCACTCTTCAAACTTTTCTTTTTCTTTTACAGCAATACTTCCGCAGGTAACCATATCGGCACCAGCCTCAAAAGCTGCTTTTAAAATTTCTTCTGTGCGAATACCTCCTCCAAAATCTATCGTCATATTGGTTTTCGAGGCAATTTCTGCTAATACTTTTTTATTAGCTACCGACCCTACCGAATCTTTTTTTGCACCATCTAAATCGACTAAATGGAGTTTTTTAAAACCCATATTTTCAAAAAATTTTGCAGCATCGAGTGGATTTTCGTGGTAGATTGTTTTTTGATTAAAATCGCCTTGCGTTAAGCGAACGCATTTCCCTTCCACCAAATCAATTGCAGGAATAATTTCTATCATTTTTGCGTTTTTAGGTAAGTTCAATAAAGTTTTGGAGAATTTTCGAACCTGCTTTACTACTTTTTTCTGCATGAAATTGCAGTGCATAAAAATTATCTTTATGGAGTGCCGCACTAAAGTTGATACCATAGTCGGTTTGGGCAATGGTGTAATCGCTAAGTTCTGCGTAATAGCTGTGAACAAAGTAGGCAAAATCTCCCTCCGATAAACCTTTGAACAAAGGGCTATCGAGCTTAATTAGCCGGTTCCAACCTATTTGAGGCACCTTAAAACCTTGGCGATTAAATTTTTTCACTTTATTAGGAAAAACTCCCATACATTCAGTATCATTTTCTTCTGAATGAGAACAAAGCAATTGCAACCCCACACAAATACCCAACACAGGCTGTTTTAATGAAACAATTAATTCATCGAGCTTCCTTTCTTTCAAATAGCTCATTGCTGAACGCGCTTCACCCACTCCGGGGAAGATTACTTTGTCTGCTGCTTTTACCTCCTCTGGCTCATCGGTTACAATAGGTTCAATCCCCAAACGATTTAAAGCATAAATAACCGATTGTGTATTTCCAGCATTATATTTAATTAGTGCAATATTCATCTGTTCAACTATTTTTTAGCTGATTTTTTCGAAAAGAGTTTCTACGAATGCCATTTTATTGAAAATCTGTAAGTCTTCAATTTTTTCGCCTACGCCAATATATTTTACAGGGATTTTAAACTCATCCGAAATGCCAATTACAACGCCTCCTTTTGCCGTGCCGTCAAGTTTGGT
>CAZFQW010000039.1:0-13259 GCA_964521225.1 uncultured Roseobacteraceae bacterium | reverse complement strand
CATCGGCTACCTTAATGACTGCCGTGGCTCCATAGTGGCCGCTGCTTGTCGCCGCTCCGCTCAATGATTCACTCACAAAGCTCTGAGCTATATGGCTAAAGTCAGAGCTGCGCTGCTGCAGAATGCGATTGATATAATTCAGAAAATGAGACCGGGTGGTGTCGTTGCCTAATTTATTTAGGGCTCTATCTTGATAAAAGGAGGTTACTAATTCCTTTTGCGTCGGTGGTGAGCGCATCTGATCATATATGGCCCGCTTTAGGCGCTCCAGCTCGGCCTTAATTGGTTTGGCAGCGGCTTTATTTAAGCCTTTAGCGGCATAATCCATAAGACCGCCAGCAATTAGGCGGACCGCTAGCTGCTTGCCAAATTCCTTAGCCGTTAGCTCGCTGACGCTGGTTATTACCCCGCCAGCAGTACTAGCCGTAGTAGAGATACTAGTGCTGGCCGTAGCTATATTCTTGCCGGCTTCAGAGGTAGTTTTACCGGCCACCTCGCCGGCTTTAGCAACTTCTTTGCCTTTTGAGAGGGAGGCAGTGACAGTGCTCATCACCAGATTTACTGCTAAATCTATGCCCTTTCCACTTAGCCAATTGCCCATATCAATTTTTTCGCCTGCCAAAGCGCTGTTAAAACCTTTAGCAATATCACTAACGCCGCCCATGGCCAGCCCTAGGCCAAAGTTCGCAGCAAAACCGGCACTACCAATAGCCACCATGGCCCCAACTACCACCTGGGCAATGCCGGCAAGACCGACCAGCGTGCCGGTTAAATAATCTTTGCTATAGCCCCGCGAGGTAGCATTAAACATCAGAGGCGTGCCGGAGGAGACAAATTCCTCCAAATCCGCCTGGTTCACCTGGCCTTTGAATAAATTGGCGATAATAACTGGTTGATAGAACATTCGCAGCAGAACATCCTTGCCTTCCATATTGCTAGCAATATACTCACAATTCTCCTGGATATTTTTGGCAAAAGTCTCAAGTAGCCGTAATTTATCATCTAATTGACGATGCAAAGGCGTGCCAGCGTCTTCTGGCAGAAGCTGCAGCATAGCGCTTTGTAATTGCGGCCGAACTTGGCTATTAATGGTCCCTAGGGCTTTAGCTAAAGCCTGGTGGGCTGCCACGGCTGATTCTGCCTTCCACTGCCGAGCCGCATCAGTATCTTTATCTTGCGCGCCGTTATATTTTAAGTGGCAATAGGCGTGCAAATAATGGACTGGATAGGCGAAAACTGGGTCCAAATTATCCGCATTCTGAGTCAAGCTAATATCATGGCGATAGGTCGAATCATTCCCCAGGCCCGAGGCCACGTAATAGCTTAAATAAGCTGGATTATCGATAAAGCGATGCTCACCTTTGCCGCCATAACCGGCCTCCATTGCTTTGCTAAATTGCTCATATTCGGCTTGCACTTGGCTTTGAGTCTCAAGGCTCGCCCAATCCTTATGCTTGGCTTTTTGCCGATTTAACCAAAAACCCCAATTATCCTCCAGCTGCCTGAGTTTATATTGATTATCATCTTGCTGGCGCATTTGGTGATATAACTTACTGAAATCTTGAAATAAATCATCTTCAAACCGCATTACCGGAATATCTCTGCGGTAGGCCTTATCTAATCTTTCATCTGCTATTTTATCGCGCCAATTCCGCAAATCAGAGACGCCCCAGCTGCCCTCCCTTATAAGAGCTAATATGGCAGAGAGCTTTTCTTCTGGCACATAACGCAAATACGGCTTGGCATTAATAATGAGGGCGCCACTGCCTCCCCGGCCAGCTCTTGAGGTGCGCCCCAGAGCCTGCTCTTCTACCCGCTTATTTTGCGGCAGAAAACTAACAATAACATGCAGACCACCTTGCTCTTCAATTTTTTGATTGGTAATAAAATCAGTACCCCGGCCCGCTAAATTAGTCGCCACCACAATCTCACCGCTGGTAAGAGTTCCAGAAAAGATATCAACATCTGCTCTGAGATATTTAGTCAATTTTCCCTTATGTTGGCTAGCTAGCATATTATGCAAGCTCTTACCCTCAGCAATATTTTCAGAGATGATTAACACGGCCCGGCCTTTGGCAGCCTCAGCGCAGCTGCTGGTGCAAATAGCCTCCCGCTGCTCCTCACTGCTTAAAAAAAGTTGTCCTTGATATTCGGTAAAGCGCTTTGGAGCAAAGGTAGGCATTATGATATTATCTACCTTATATAAGTCGCTGAGCAATTCTTGATCCTTATCATTGCCAAGGGTGCCAGTTAGACCATATAATTCTCCGTAGCGCTGAAAATACGCCATATTACTAACAAAATTAGTCGTCAAGGTTTCGGTAGTTAACCGCAATTTATGCTTTACTTGCAAAAATTGGTGCAAGCCCTCGGCCCAGCTAGTATCGGCTTGCACTACGCCCGTGGAGCGAAAATCTACCGGAGCAATAATTTGATTGCCACTTCGATCCTTGGTAACGACATAATCCACATTTTCTTGCATCTGATAGGCCCGCACGGCGCTACTTGCCCATTTATCTATTTGGTGACTGGCAAAGTTTGTTAAGTTTTTAGGTACGCTTAAGAGACCATTACCCGGTTCTAAAATATGCTTTATGGCTTTAGCAACCGATTCTTTGACCTCTGAATATATCTTAGAATCCTCTATTTGCTCTTGGCTGACTTTAAGCTCTTCTATAAACCGACCAGCGAAGATGAATAAGCTACTTAAATGCTCCATACCACTAATGGGTGAGGCTAGTTTAGCAATTTTGCTAGCTTGATCGATGAACATATTATCCACTTCATCGACTAGCATGCAACTATAACCTCTGAGGCCCCGAATATTGCTGCCCTTAAATTCAGTCCTCAAGTAATCGGCTTGAAAATGCAGCATATCACCATAAACAATATCAGAGCTGTAAGCCTGCTTCAAACCGCTCACCTGTTGATAACAATTGTGACTGCATTTTAGGCCTAAAGTTTGATAAAACTCTTGCATCTCTTCACTATCTCGGCTAGCTAGCACGGCAGAGCTAGTAACAATATCAATGGGCATCTCCTTTAGCAGAGCTTTGGTGACAGCTAAAGCGGCGGTAATTAGGGTCTTGCCTTCACCAGTCTTTACCTGCAGCAAACGGCCATTTAAGGGGGTTTGCTCCAAAAGCAAGAGCAGCGCCATTTGCTGAGCCGGCCGCAATTTATAACCCTGGGCGCGCAAGCTAGCTTGATCAATGACCGCTAATAATTCTGCCTTATATAAGGGGCGCGCCTCCGGCTTTAATGCGCGAAGGGCTTTAACAAAATTCTGACAATCCGCTCTGTTATATTCGCCAATAATAGGTAAATGCGGCATTAATTGGCTTTTCGCTTTAGCCTTCGATTCTATCGCTGTTATTTCCTCGGCTAAAGCTGGGCTTTTGGCTTTTAAAGCGGGATTGAGCTCAAGTAGCTCCTCACCTAAGGCTTTTAAAGTCTTAGGTTTTATGCCTAAAGCAGTAGTAGCAAAATCTTCTTTTTTGGTTAAAACCGAAAATTCCCCTTCTTTCGCTAGACGTTCTATTAGGCCTTCCAATTTCCTCTGATTCTGGTGACTAATATTAAGGCTTTTACTGAGCTGTCCTAGCTGCTGGGCAGCCGCATCCGGCTCTTCCCAATTTTTAACTTTATTAAGATAGGCAATAATTTTAGCCCCTGTCCTCTCCTCTTCATCCCTAATCACTTCGATTAGCCGCTTTGCTAAGACCGATGATAAAGAAGTAAGCGGGGATATTAGCGGTAATAATTGTTCCAAAGAGGTGCTATTTTCTGCCTCCATATAGCTAGTAATTAAGGCTTTTTCCTTAAAAGAGAATAAGCTTTTATCCAAAGTCCAAGCCCGCCTAAGTAGTCTAAGGTGATAAAATGCGATATCGCGACCGCCGGCCTCCACACCTGCTAATTCGTATAATCTCTGGCAGCTCGCTAAAACTGCTTTTTTCTGCTCCTCCTTGGAGATATGAGCAAAATGTTCAAGATCACTAGTTGTCGTAGCCGGCTTTTGTTTGGCGTTATAATCAGTCAGAATAGCTTTGGCTTTGGCGACAATAGTAGGATCATAATGCTCCGCAAGAGCATTAGCTCCGCCTATATCAAGCTTATGCGCATAATTATTTTGTAAAAACCATTCTGCTATTTTAAAATAGCGCTCAGCCAATTTAAAATAGGTGCAATTTTTGCCATCCATAGGGCGCGTGCTATAAAGGCGCGGCTGGGTAAATTCGGCATGGGTTATTTTCTTGACTAAAACTTCACTTAGGCGCTGCTTACCATCTGCATGATTTTGGAGAATTATATCTATAGCCTTTTGACAACTCATTAGCTTAGGTTGGCTTTTGGTAAGCAGCAAGTCACAAATAGCTAAAGGGATCTCTTGTTTTTCTCCTAAAAGCGCAAAAGAATCAAGCGGCCAATCTTGATTTGGCTTAATTAAATTAGCTAAGAATTTTTGCTCTTGTATATTTAGACGGCTAGCAGGTTGACGGCTCAGCCTTTGCTCAAGTAAATAAGGTAAAATCGCCTCATGATCCTTATTGTTATGCAGCCACAAAGCCTTAAAGCTTTTATCTTGCTCCTCAGAAGGTAATTGTTGCCAGGAACCGCTAGTCAATTCTATCTTGATTTGCTCTAAAGTAATAGGCTGATTTTGAGTCAATTGTTGCTTCAGGCCGGAATTTGGCAGCGCATAAGGCTCGGAAAGTGACTTAATTTGAATTGCAGAGGAACGCATTTTTATTCAACCTTCTTATTCAATTATATCATCAGACAACTCACCATTATCGCCTAGTGGAACCATATTTGTATTAATAGACATTGGAATCTTAACAGGAGAAGTATCTTCTGACTCTTGGCTTGCCTGCTCTTTAAGCTCATATTTAGCTTGGAATTCAGGATAATTTTGGGCTATCTCTTGAGCAATATCACTATAATCCTCTAAAGCTCCGGCTTTTATTACCTTCTGCCAGGTTAGAGTATTAAGCTTCTTCTCTTGAATTAACTCTACAAGAAAATTAATTCCCCTCCCTTTCTTGAGGTTATTTATAATAGCGCCGCTTAAATCAAGGTGTTTATCGATTATGCCAAGAAGCTCTTTACCTTGATAGACCATACATAATTCAAGATAATCATCATATCCCAGCAACTTTTGCTGCAATACTTCGGCTTCTGTATTTATGCAGAATTTTAGCAAATTAGGGTCGTTTTGAGTGATAGCATATTGCACCACCCCAAAGCCGCCAAATTTCATATCAATAAATTTACTTAAAACATTAGTCTTATATTGCTGCATAACTTGCAGAGCGCTATAATCTCGCTTCACTACCGCCATGAAGATGCTTGTACTCATATCTAGATCGGCAGCAAATAGAGCATCAAGTAATGGCTTATTGCCACTTTTAATTATTTTAAGAGCCGTAGTAGCCTCGCTGCCATAAGCCGCATTTACATCGGCTTTTTGCTTTAAGGCAAATGGAAATAATTTGCTATTTTGTTCGTCGGCGCAAATATTAGCAAATTTATCATAAGTCGGATTATGCTGTTTTATTAATTTGGCTAATTTTAATTGATCGTTTTTTAAGGCGTCATATAACAAGACGCCACGCTGCTCAGGCGTTAAAGCTTTATAGGCTGCCGATAATTGCTTAATCAGCTCGGTTTTCTGATTTTCATTTTGCTGAAAAGAGAGCGCCATGCTTTGTAATTCTTGTTTTTTAGCTCGCAAATTTTGTTCCATCATAGGATTTACTTGCTGTTTGTAGCTTATATCTTGCTGCTGCTCCTGCCAATCAGTTTGCCTTTGCATTAATTGCTTCTGCGCGCTTTCCGGCGTGCTATATTGCCGGGCATAAGAAATGGAATATTCCAACTGCTGATTTCCAGCGTATAAACTGCTCACTTCTTTAGCCGAATTATCATGCTGGTTAATTGAGTAATCAAAATTCTGGATCTTAGAGTTAATTGAGTTAGTCTGACTATGATAAGCTGCCTCCGCTTGCTGCAGTTTACTTGAAGCCTCATCTAAATCCTTATTAAAACGCTCCGAATCAAAACGCTCCTCAGGCCGGTAGCGGGTTTCGGTGCCACATACCCAATTAGTTTTAAACCAACCACCCATGGAAACTTTAAATTTATGGGTATAAGGCACTTGCACCGTGTCATAGTAACTATTTTTATTATTATGGATTGCTTGCACTCCTTGCCTGGCCTCTTGCACTTGACCATATAATTTATTTAATTCATCCCACATAATTAACTTTACCTATTAACAATATTTACTGCAGAAACTTTTATTTAACTTTCTTGTTAATTTTTGTTTTTAAAGCAATAGTATCTTTATAAGTAAAATAACCCTTAAAGCTTGTCAAATTCTTTAAGGTAGCAATTTAGTTAAGGTTAATTAATTAAAAATTACTTGACATAACTTACACCCTTGATTGTATTATCATTAATGTATGGGCAGTTTAAGTTTGATAATTTACTGAATTCTCTTAATAAATATTTTTACATAAAGAAGGTATATTTTATGCAATTAGATAATGTTCAAGACCCAACCCAACTCAAAAATATCTATTATGCTAAAGCTCGGGAAGCCGCCGATAAATCTCAGCGCCTCAATCAGCTTGAGCAACAAAAAAAACAATTACTAAGTAAGGGGCAGCAATTACAGCAAGTGAAACAAATTGATAGCCAGATTAATTATCTAGATCAACAGATCAAAGCGTGGGGCAATATAGCACTATCTTTAAAAAACCAACATCAAGCTCTCAGCCAAGATTTGACTAATGTTGATCAGCAAATAGATAATTTGCACCCATTTCTGCAAAGCACCAAGCAAGAGGTTGATGAGTACCAGAAGAGTCTTGGCCAAATTAAACAGATTTTGCAGCAATATAGCGTTAATTCAGGATATCGGTTAGATGAGAGTGATATGGTTTTAAAGGCCGTGCCAAAAGATGATCTCTTAAATAGTAAATTGGTAATGCAAGCTTCAAAAGACCATAATAAACAGTTATTTCAAAAAATAGCAGCCCAATTATCTGATATTAATCAAAAAGACGGTGAAGGCAAAACTCTTCTCCATCATGCCATTAAACATTGTTTTTGGGAAGGGATAAAATATTTGCTTGAATTTGAAAAGTTAGATGTAGATATTATTGATCATAATGGCCGCACGCCTTTAATGTATTTTATGTCAACTGGTTATCTGACACTTGCTGATAAGTTGATTGCGAAAAGTAATAATCTTGGCCAAACTGATTATACTGGCAAAAATGTTATGCATTATCTTTGCCAAAAGGGCGGAGCTAAGATTTTTATTAGTGAGTTTCCGGCCAGTAAAATAAATGGATGTGCATTACATCTTGCTGGCGGGAATATAATTTCAGATATTTCCTGCATTATTGGCGGTATTCTAACGGAGAGAGTTTCTGATGGTTATAGTTTAAATGCAGAGAAAATTGTTGATCTCGCCAAAATACTATATAAATATGGTGGCATGGATTTATATACTAAAGATGCCAATAATATATCACCTATTAAATATGCGGTGTTAAATGGCAAACGTTATTTCGCTAACGAAATTAATAAAATACAAAAAATTGATTTCGATAAGGCTGATGATACCCGCTGTGTTGAGATATTAGTTGCCGCTTTAAATGATGATACTACCACAGCTAAGCAGATCATAGCTAAACATCCTAATGTCTTAAAAGATTTTGACGTCTCTGGTTACCAACCCCTTCATTGGACAATAGGATATAATTCGCCTCAGCCTTTTAAACTTTTAGCAAAACTTGGAGCTGACATTAATAGCCTTTCACAAGACGCAAGTAAATTACCACCGCTTTATCGGGCTTGTGCCTACAAGCATGGTACATTAGTCAAGGATATCCTAGCTTTAAATCCCGATCTAACAATCAAAACACCATCTGGGCAAGGAGCTCTTAGTATATTAGCTGAGTTGCATGATACCAGTATCTTATCGCAAATTTTGAGCAAAGGAGCTAATATAAATGAACAAGATAACGCGGGTTGTACGCTTCTATATAAAATGGTGCAATATGACTGGCAGGATATGGTGGAGTTTTGCCTCCAGAATAAGGCTAATCCCAATCTGGCTATGAATATTGGTAGCGCTCCTCTACATATGGCAGTTTCAAAAGAGAATAGTAATATTTTTGATATGTTACTTAAGTATGGGGCCAATTTATCGGCGCAGATAAATAACAGTTATCATATTATTCATGCCGCCATGCATAATAAAGGTAACGAGATGTTAGATAAGTTACTGGCTTTGGGAGTAAATATTAATCAAGAAGCAAGTAATGGTATGACTCCGGCCTATTATTATACTATTTTGTCTGGAGGAAAGACGGAAAAATTGGAATATTTAATTCACAAAGGAGCTAAGCTTCTAGATGCTAACAGTGTGCTAGGCCGCTCACTGTTGCATGGAGCAGTGAGCGGAAATAATGTTGAGTTAGTTAACCATCTTGCCAAGAAAATACCAGTTGATGTTCAAGATAATAAGCAACTAACGCCTCTTTACTTAGCCACGCAAATCAAGAATAATTATCAAATTATTGATACTCTCTTGCAAAATAGCGCTGATCCTAATAAAAAAGTAATTAATGATTGCACCCCGCTTTTGTCAGCTTTCACGTTTAGCAAATTGCCAGTCATAGAGCTACTAATTAAATATGGCGGGAAATATATAGGGCCGGATTTGGATAATGATACTTACTTGCATGGGGCTTGTCAAAATGGCGATATGGCAGTTATCAAGAAGGCGATTGAACTAGGCGCCGGCAGCTGGCAAAGTGCTAATACATCAGGCCAAACCCCTATTTTCAACGTGATCAATAACGATAAAATTACCGAAAATGCTAAAATGGAAATATTTAAACAATTCAAAGATGAAATTGACTTAAAGCATCAAGATAACAGCGGCAAAACCATTATGGATTATGCTTCGAGCAATTGCCCTGATCTGCTTACCTACTTAGAATTCTATGGCAATGATATTGACTTAACACCGCAGCTAGCCGATATGGCTTTAAATGATCAGATGAGCGAAAATAATATTGAATTGATTGGTGATAATAATTTAACAGGTGATGTAGCAGATAGTTTATAAGCCTGTTTGTTCAAGTCAATCATCCTACTGCTACCTTTTTTGTGAAAGCCTCAGGCGAGTCAATGCTTAAGGATGGCATTCACCCAGGAGGAGTTAATGTCAAATCTGGTGGTAGTGTTCAAATAAGTGTGTCAGGATTAGCGTCATAGAATTAAGTTATAAAAAATATATTTTAATAACCCCTAATAAAGTTTTTAATGGCTCTGAAAAGGATCTCTCTTGTCAAAATTACCATTTACCTATTGAAACCATAATGGCTGATTATTTAGGGGCTTATGATGATACTATAACTTCTTCCGTACCTTATTGAGGCATTAGGTGCCGCTCTAAAGACTCACTGATTAAAGTATTTAGCTCAGTTTGCTGTTGCTGGATTAATGCTTCTACTTCGCTAGCAATGGCTTCGATTGCCTGCTCTCTCTTAGCATGGGAAGAGAGAGCATTATCATTTGGATTATCTACCCGTTCATTAGAGCCTACGAATTCTTTAGCCATATATTCTAAAAGCCAGAGTTGATCACCTAAATCTCCTGATAACCTTACTAAGTTTTGAAAAACGGTTTCCTGCAAAATATGTGAACAAGCTTCAGCATTAATTTCAAAACGTGAAGGGGAATTTGTATTATAATTCATAAATCGAGGCTCCTAGAGTTAATTAATTTTTATCAATTTAAGGTTTGTTTTCTAATGCCTAGTATAAAAGTAGATTTTACTCTGTCAAGCAGTAATTTATAAGATATCTTATAAATTTATCATATTTTTTGCAACTTATATGCTAAAAATTTTTCCTCTTAACTCTTTTCATTTGCTTTTAGACCTACTTTATTTTATACTTATTAGAGTGCCTTATAGCTTGGAGCTCGGCACATTTAACCTTTAAATAAATATTTAGTTATTAGATGAGCTTATCGTATATTATTGGTCAAAGGTTTGCCTTTATTCGAAAACAAGCAAGGATTACTCGGGCAAAATTATGTGAAAATGGTGAAATTTCTACCACAACCCTCTTTAATATCGAAACAGGCAGAAGTCATGTAACAATTGATATATTATATTTGTTGTTACAAATGCTCCAAATGCGATGCAATCTCAGCATTACTTTAGAAGAAATAGTCAAAGTAGAAAACAATATTTTTGATCAATTAATTGCCGCTAATAAAGGGAGCTCAGATTCGGTGAAAGAGCTAGAAAAACCCGCTCCTGCTTCTCTGCCGAAAAAACTATCCTCCTAGGCAATAGAGCGTTAAAGTTTTACCTTTGACCAGAGCCGCAAATCAATTGGTAAAGTGGCAGGTTAATTCCATATTTTTTACCCCTGCTTCGCTAGTGCTATAACTCTGAGTTAACTGAATATTATTGACTAACCCCAACAACTGGGCCGTAGGTAAAGAAAATTTATCAGCAGCCTTCAACATATGGGCAGGAATAATATTAACTCTTTTAACAAGAAAAATAAAATTTAAACTATTTTCCTCTAATTTGACTTCTTCTAACTGATAACTTGCAGATTGTCCTTCTTTAATAAGTAATATTAATTTGGTCAGCAACGCCGGATATACTTGATAAAAGAACCTCTTAGAGTTTTCAGTTAATATATCTGCCGGCGAAAAGCCTAGTTGCACTAAATATGACGCCAATTCTATTTCTTCTCTTTGGTCATATCGCGTACTTTGGGTAATAGCTTGCATCGCGTCCAAAAGTTGCTCCATATCCTCTTGGTTTTTTACTAAACTTTCTTTAATGTTAGCTACCAGATCTTGGTAGTAAGGTTCTTGCATCTCCAAAGTCAGCTGATCGGTTATTTCTTCAGCAAAACATTGGTTTTTATCAGTAAAATGTTCCATGCTACGAAGAATTAAGCTATGCAAGCCGAGAATTATATATTTTTGCTGATGATTTAAATGTTCTATTTGTTGAAGACGCAGGCGATAACTACCTAGCATTTCTACTTGGCCGGATATGGCGTAACTTAATTGCAGAAATGGATTAGCCCTAATTCCTACTACTCCTGCTGTTTGGTTAAGCAAACGAAATGCCGGCCTTAGGGGCCTATAGATATAATTATAGATGATAAGACCCATGCTAATTACCATTAAAGTCCACCCTAACTCTAGAAAAACTATTATTTGCTTAAAAACTTGTCTCTCTGCGGCAAAATCATACTTAAAGCTAATATGATAAGAAGGGAAAAATATCTGATCGCTTAGCCGGGCTTTGTGCGTTAATAAATTAGCTATATAGCTTTTCAGGGTAATTTGTTGTGAATAAGCAGCCTCTACCGAGGGCTCGTTTGTTTCCCTTTTTATAATAGTAATTTCTTGTAAACCTTCGGCTTGAAATAATTTAGTCAAACTATTTAGATTAATACTTAAAATTAAAGCCCCTTGATAATGTCCTTTATTATTATATAAGCCTGTAGCAATAGGGATAGAAGGTACCCCTGATAATATACCTTGTACTATTTCACCATATATGGTTTTGTTAGGCGATTTGCGAAGTCGTTCTAAATAATCACGTGGCGGTAAGGCTTGCCGTATTTTAGTATTAACTTGTTTATTAGCTATAGTGGCAAATGATAAGTGGTTAGACCGGTCAATGAGTAACACTCCCTGCACCAGAGAAAAATTGAGCTGGCTAGCTAATCGCTTATTCTCCCATAATTCTTCTAAAGCTTTTTGAGGCTGCGCGGTTTTATTTAAATAATTTTGCAGTCCTTGTAGCTGATATACATAATTATAGAAAACTTTATGGAAATCTTCTTGGATCTTTTGTCTATTATTCGCTAATTGCCGGGTTAATATCTGACTTCTATAATACCCTGTACTAATTACTATTAGACCGCTAACTAAAAACCATAAACTAAATACTACCAGAATAAAGCGGTTTGTAGGAGTAAAGGGCTTTGGCATGTTTTTCATTATTAAAGTTAAAATTTGAGGACGCTAATTTAGATATCTGCATCTGTCAACAGTGCCTTGCTGCACAAATAATCACCAACCAATTGTCGATGATAAGAATCTAATGTTGTTAAATTACTAACATATTGATTAAGCGTATGATAATGATGATCTATCATCTTGTAATCTTCTCCCTTATTATGGTCTTTTAAGAGATAAATATCGGTATCTACCCCTTCTTCATTATTTAGATGAACCCATGTACTCGCATTCATATCAGCCCCGCAACCAAACAACTGATCAACTAATTCTTGTGGTAAGAGCGGCAGGCGGTCCTCTAGTAGAAAGATGATAATTTTTGCTATCTTATTATCAATGAGATCCTCAGGCTTTAAGGCACAACCCGTACATACTGCTTTTATATTAGATAATAACTGCTTAATCTCCTCAGAATTTAACCCATATTCCTTTTTTGCCACTCCTTGAATAGCATTTTCCATCATCATAATTTCTCGGCCGCCAATACTATGAGAAAATAGCGCAAATCTCTCGTGATTTAAGCTATCCATTTGAAAGTTAATTAATTTAGGAAAGACATATCTTTTAACTCTATCCTCGATATAGTTAGGGTAATACTCCTTATCCTCATTGTAACGTTCAGCTGCTCTATAACGCGTTCCTCGATCGACTTCGGGCTGTAAGGCCAAAATAGTTTTCTCATTATGGCTACCGTCCTTGGTAAAACTAGCTAAATTATAAGCGCCGCGGCTTAAAGCGGAAAGATGACGAGGCGTATCAAAATCTAAGCCGCCAATGGCTATAATATCGGCTTGTTTTATATCATCCTTTGTAGCGAGGCGCAGCCTTCCTCCGCCTTTATTAAAACTCTCACGTATTAAACCCAAAGCCTGAAGATCGGTATAATTGGTAGTTAAATCAATATGATCGGTTTTACCTGGCTCATATAAAGCGGCTTTTTTTATTCTTTCGACTTTAATTGTTTGACGCCATTTAAAGAAGGTTTCATTAAAATTAGCTACTTTAGTTTTTAATGCGGAAGTATTAAATAATTTTTTGAACATATTGCTTTTCTTTAAACTATTATTTAGAAAGTGAATCACCTATATTATCTTGATAGATAAAAAGGTGCCCCAATTTTAAGTAGCTTAGCAGAAAGTTGCAACATTAAAGTTAGATTATATCAGCTAATG
>CAZFQW010000038.1:0-13493 GCA_964521225.1 uncultured Roseobacteraceae bacterium | reverse complement strand
CCTAAGCGTGTAGAAGGCGGCGACTTTATAGTATGCTGTACATGGGCTGACCTATCTCTTTTACCGCAAACATTTACCATAACGGCCGGAGCACGGGCTAGTAACGGGAGTACCCTCTTGACGCAAACCAAAGAGGTTGCATCTTTTAATATTATAACAAAGGTGAGTGATATGGACTTGAATGGCATTTTGGCCGAAACAATATCTACGCAATCTTCCCCCTTGATGCTCCCCTACACATGGGAATTTGATGGCAAAGAGCAGCATTATGTAAACTTAGTGGAGAAAAAATCAGCTAGTATTCCCGTTATAAAATAAAAAACATTAAAAATAATGGATACTTTACGAAAAAGGCTCATCACTATCCAAGGACCTACACAGTTTATGAATGTGGTCTCTACGCTTTATTACGAAAAAAGGGAATTGGGAATTTCTGCTAAGGATACTCTATGCGTTTATGGATTATACAAGTCGGATTTAGCCCGTATATGCCTTGAATTTGCTAAAGTATGGGATTGGGAGAAGGTAGTTGTATTTGCGGAAGATTCTTATCATACAGAAGAGGAGATTAAAGGATATCTTGGTGATAACTTTGACGAAATATATTTATGCAGAAATTATTTACACCATTACGATTATAGAATTCCTCTTACATATTTTTCAGCAAAGAATATTACATATGGCGATGGATTCGGAATAGTAGATTTCATAGAAGAAGTATCTTCTCGTCCTTTCGATGCTGTAAAAGTAGTGATAGGCATAGAATACACGGCGAGAGCTATTAGAAGACTTCCCTACCAAGTAACACCAATATTATATCTGCATGAATTAGTATCCAAAATACAAAGCTTGCCCTACATTGCTGATTTACTTACCAACTTTTCCAATAAGATGAGTTTGCAGACAAAGAATATTTATTTGATAACGCTTGCAAACCTTACAGAGTCACAACATGCTCTTCATCTTGAAGATGAACTTAGCTTTTATTATTCGGCTATTGAGCGTCTTATGCCGAAACGCTTCAAAGATGCGCTTTTAGTTATTAAAGCTCATCCTAGAGAAACACTTCATCAAAGTAAGCTTCTTACCGAAAAGCTCGCAGCAGAAGGCTATGAATGTATGAATATGACGCACGATATAGATATGTTGCCCGTAGAAATTATTTGCAGTTATATGCCGGAGCTACATATTATTCCTCTTTTTTCATCCTCTTTTATACAAGCCAGATTAATTAGTAATACAAATTATTTAATCGACCAAGATATATTTGATTTCGACAAATTAAATCCTCTTTATCACGAGACAGTCAAGCTATATCTCAAAAGAATCGAAGAGTTTTTAGCAAAATTATACATTGAAAATGATATTGTCGCTATATACGAAAACAATGGAGCGAGCACAGAGATAGAAGTTAATAGCCCTTTATACCCTGCCGAGAAGTCTAAATGTGTGCAACTAATAGACACCGATTACATTTCCCATAGATACACCTCGTCATTTAATCTGGATGTCTCCCGCCTTGTGTTTCGGTATAAGCACGTGGGTATTTACGAGTGTCCCATATCAACATACCGATTTTATTATCCTTTTGATATTGAGGGGGACAGTAAGTTTTACGAGCACCTACAGCAGTATGATTGGTACTATATGCCTTGGAAATGGGAACATCAACAGGCTAGCACGCAACTTGCTTCTGGCATGAAAGTACTAGAGGTTGGATGTGCAAAGGGTAGTTTTTTGAAGAGAATTGCTGAAGAAAGACAAGTTACAGTTACAGGGTTGGAACTAAATGAGCGAGCAGCAGCCACTGCAAGACAAGAATTAGGCTTAGACGTTCGCACGGAGACTATACAGGCACACGCAATCGAGAATTCTGAAACATACGACGCAGTATGCTCTTTTCAGGTGTTGGAGCATATCGCAGATGTACATTCATTTTTAGAGGCAAAAGTAAAATGCCTCAAAAAGGGTGGAAAATTGATTATAGGTGTGCCGAATAATGCGTCTTTTCTTGGGTTAAATGATAATTTGCTCAATATGCCACCACACCACATGGGGCTATGGGATAGAAAGTCTTTGACAAGGCTTACCGAAATCTTCTCTATTTCTTTGGATAAAATCTACCTAGAACCTTTACAAGTCTATCACAAAGAATATTTTCAACAAATATTTAATAATTTAATGGAGGATTATAAGAAGTATGCAAAGATAAAGTTTGGCATATTGGGCAGCTTTGTTTTTTCTATGTTCAAAACATATTTTAAGCACAGAGTTTATAAAAGATACCCCGAAATAGAAAATTATACCCTCGTAGCTGTCTATACAAAAAAATAATTTTATGAAAACCTACCTAAACCTCGGTTGCGGCACACGCTATCACCCTGCATGGACCAATGTGGACATGGTCTCGAAGAGCGAGCATGTCTTGGCGCACAACCTCCGCGAGGGCATTCCCTTCCCCGATGCGCATTTCGAGGTGGTGTATCATTCTCACGTATTAGAGCACTTTACGCGCCAAGAGGGTAGATATGCTCAAAATTGATATAGAAGGGGCAGAAACGCAGGTCTTAGAAGATTGCGCCGATGTGCTACACCACGTAGAGCGTATTTTTGTGGAGTATCATTCTTTCAGCAATCAACCTCAAAACCTACATCGGCTGTTAGCAGTGCTTGCAAATGCGGGGTTTCGGTACAATGTGCAACATATTGGCGTATTTTCCTCTCATCCGTTCGTCAAAATTCAGTCGTACTTAAACATGGATAATCAATTAAATATTTTTGCAGTACGCGAAACTGAGTGATTGCAAAAATTTAGCGATTGCAAAGCAGGCTTTTTACAAAAAAATAAGATGAAAATAGAAGAAATAAGACAACTATTTGAACAGTTTGAAGCAGCAGCAGCTCAAATAGAAGACATAGAGTGTTGGAGTGCACGGGATTTGCAAAAACTCTTGGGCTATGCCAAATGGGAAAACTTTGAAAAAGTAATTCAAAAGGGTAAAGAGGCCTGCCAACAAGCGGGGGAAACAATTGCATATCATTTTCCTGACGTCAGGAAAACGATACCCATGCCAAAAGGTGCTCAAAAAGAGATAGACGACATCTTGCTTACTCGCTACGCTTGTTACTTAGTAGCACAAAACGGAGACAGTCGAAAACCTGAAATTGCCTTTGCTCAAAATTACTTTGCCTTACAAACTCGCAAAGCAGAACTCATTGAGCAACGTTTGCTCGATTACGAGCGACTCAAAGCGCGCGAAAAACTTAGTGAAACAGAAAACCAACTTTCAGGGATACTGTATCAGAGGGGTATTGACGGAAAGGGGTTTGCGCTTATTCGCTCTAAAGGCGACCAAGCCCTATTTAAACTAACTACACTACAACTGAAAAAGAAAATGGGCGTACCTGAAAACAGACCCGTTGCCGATTTTTTGCCCACTATTAGCATTACTGCCAAAACGCTTGCCGCTGAAATGACAGGGCTAAATGTGCAAAATAAAGAACTAAAAGGGCAAAATCCCATTGAAAAAGAACACGTTGACAACAACAAAGCCGTCAGAAATATGCTGCTTCAACGAAGCATACAGCCCGAAAACCTACCTGCTGCCGAAGATGTGAAAAAACTTCAGCGTAAACTCAACAGAGATAGTAAAACAGTATTAAAAGGCTCTAAAAAGAAAAATTGAAACATATTCATACACAACCAATGCCCCATAAATTTTAGCCATACCAAAACGCATAAGGTTTACGAAATTTTGGCCTCATAAATGATTCAAAATCAAGTAAATCATGTCAATGGAAAAATAAGAAAGGGTAACTAGAACAATGAACCAAAAGAACATAAACAAGTTAGTAAAACGCTCATGAAAACCTACCTAAACCTCGGCTGCGGTATGCGCTATCATCCTGCGTGGACCAATGTGGATATGGTTGCTAATCATCAAGATATCATTGAACATAACCTACTTGAAAACATACCATTCACAGAAAATCATTTTGAGGTAGTCTATCATTCGCACGTATTAGAGCATTTTAATAAAGCTGATGGTGAGAGGTTTATCAAGGAGTGTTTTCGGGTCTTAAAAAGGGGAGGAATTTTTCGTATTGCTGTGCCAAATCTGGAGCAAATTGCTAGGCTATATCTTTCCAACTTAGAAAAAGCTTTAGAAGGAGATTTAGAAGCAGAACACAATTATAATTGGATGCTTTTAGAAATGTATGACCAAACTGTCCGAAACCACAGTGGCGGCGAAATGGCAGCATACTTTTTCCAAGAGACTATTCCAAATGAAAATTTTGTATTTGAACGAATTGGAGAGGAGGGTAGAAATATTAGAAAGCACGTACTTGAAAGCAGAAACAAAGAACAAAAAAGTATAAATCAACTGAGTTCAGAACGGTATAAAGAGACTTTAAAAGGAAGTATTAAAAATATATTCAGACCAATTAAAGCTATTTTAAAGAATACCCTGTTTTCCTACGAAATATAGCAATACGAGAAGCAGACACAGTGGGCAAAAGAGAGTAAAAAATTCATTGAAATAGGAAAGTTCAGGTTAGGAGGGGAAATTCATCAGTGGATGTATGACCGATATTCTCTTTCAAAATTATTAAAAGGTGTTGGGTTTACAGATTTTAAAATTCAGACTGCATTTACAAGTGCTATTCCGTACTGGAACAGCTATGAACTTGATAGCAAAGACGGCGTTGTATTTAAACCTGACTCATTATTTGTAGAGGTAGTTAAACCATGAAACCATTACTCATCAACACGTATACTAAGGGAGGCGCTGCAAAAGCATGCATCCGGCTACACGAAGCCTTATTAAAAGAGGATGAAACTTCACACTTATTAGTAGCTGATGCACCTAAAGGTTTTGCTGAGGTATCGACATATCATCAAAAAGAATGTACCCCTCCTATACCTCCTCCACCTTCTTTAAGAAGTTGGGTTTACGAAAAACGTACAAGCACGTTTGCCAAACAACATAAACGCTTTAAGGCATGGCAGAAAATTCAACAAAAACAACACATATTCTTATCGAAGCGTCCCGTTGGGTTAGAGTACTTCTCTTTCCCAACAAGTAATTTTGATGTTACCAAAAGTGCTGTCTATCAGGATGCTACGGTAGTTAACCTGCATTGGGTGGCGAATTTAATCGACTATGCTTCTTTTTTTGGAAAAAATAAAAAGCCCATTGTGTGGACTTTGCACGACATGAGTGCATTCTCAGGCGGAGAACATTACACAGAGTGGTATTATGGTATCAATGCCGAAGGGAAACCAATGCAACGACAGTTTTCGCCCGAAGAAATTAATATGCACAAAGAAATTATTGCACTCAAAAAGCAAATTTTTGCCAATGTAGAAAACTTACACATTGTAACCCCTTCACAATGGCTCAAGCAAGAGGCTACGAATTGTGGTATATGGAATGCTGCTAGTTACCAAACGATTCCCTATGGTATCAATACGGAACTTTTTAAGCCCCACCCTAAGCAAGAAGCAAAAAAATTATTGGGTTTTCCCACCGATGTCCCTTTGATTTTATTCGTTGCCCAATCGGTGGATAACCAACGAAAAGGTTTTATCTATTTGCAAAGAGCAATAGAGCAAATGTCTTCTCGAAACGTTGCCTTGTGCGCCGTAGGGGCTTTGCAAGTTCCCTTGAATCACCCGAACGTGATAGAAATGGGCACTTTGAACGATGAGCTCCTTTTGAGTTTAGTTTATAGTGCTGCCGATGTATTTGTGATTCCATCGTTGATGGATAATTTACCCAACACCGTGTTAGAATCGTTATGTTGCGGAACCCCAGTGATTGGATTTTCCGTGGGGGGTATTCCGGATATGGTACAACACAAAATAAATGGATTGATATGCGAGGAAGTTAGTATTGAGGCACTACGAGCAAGTTTAGAGTACTTCTTACAAAATCCTTCTCAATTTGATAATGCGCTCATAGCTTCTGAAGCAAGAGAAAAATATGCGTTATCGGTTCAAGCCAAAGCCTATAAAAAACTATTTCAATCAATTCAGAGTACTGATTAGTAAAAATCTACATCTATGTATTACAGTAATATTTCTAAATGTTAGCTATTGATTCATTACCCTTTTCAAAAGTATGAAAGAATACTATCACCAAATAAATTCTAAAAGACCCTCTTCCAACCTTACAAGGAATCTACGGCTTTGGCAACCAATGTAATGGATGAGCAACAGAAGAAAGTCACTAGAATATTGCATATTTGCGACAAAACCTATACCTGTAGAAGAAATTATAGCCACAATATTGAAGTTGAATAATAAATAATTATGACCCCAAAACTTTCTATAGTTACTATTTGCTACAATGAAGTGAATAGGATAGAAGCAACTCTACAAAGCGTATTGCATCAAACCTACACCAACTACGAATACATTGTGGTAGATGGTGCTTCTACTGATGGTACTGTGGATATTCTACATCGGCATAAGGAACATTTTTCGGTTTTTATCAGTGAACCTGATCAGGGTATCTATAATGCAATGAACAAGGCCATTAGTTATTGTAAAGGAGATTATATTTATTTCTTAAATGGAGGAGATGTTTTATATGAGAAAGAAATACTAACCAAAATTTTTAGCTATGAAATTAATGGAGATTTAATTTATGGGAATATAGCTATAAAACCATTAGATAAAGAGCAGTGGATATTACAAATGCCTGTTCAACTAACAAAAACTTTTTTATTAAAGAAGACTATTCCCCACCAAGCTACTTTTACGCATAGAGATATTTTTAGTAAAGTCGGTAAATATGATGAGTCTTTTAAAATTGTTGCAGATTACAAACTCTCATTGCTAGCTATTTATAAATATGATTTTTGCTTACAGTATATTCCAGAAACCTTTGCCGTTTTTGAGCTTTCTGGTGTAAGCCACGTAAATGCAGATGTAAGAAACCAAGAAAAAAGAAAAGTACAAGAAGAAGTTTTTGGTAAGTTAAACTTAAACTTATTTATTGCTTGGATTACTATTAAAAATAAAGTCTTGAATAAAGCTTGGAAATGAACTTTATCGAAAGAACATCTTGTCCTGTTTGTAGCTCTCCTGCTTCAAGTAATAGTTTATACTCTGTACCCTTTAGTTCAGAAAAAATTGTTAACTATTTAGATAGCTTTTATCTACCACAAGGAAGTGTGAATCATAACTACTTAGCTAATGCTCAGTACGAATTGGTTAAGTGTAATACTTGCGAATTAGTATACCAGCGATATATTCCTAACGATTTTCTTATGGGTTTACTTTATGAAAAGTGGATTGACCCTAATATTATATTAAAAAAAAATGTTCTCAATTATTCTTTACAGTATTTCAAAAAAAATGCGGAAGAACTCTGCACTATTTTGGAACACTTAACAAAAAAGTCAAGTACTGTAAAAATGCTAGATTTTGGAATGGGCTGGGGGCATTGGTGCATGATGGCGCAAGCTTTTGGTTGTGAGGTCTATGGCTTAGAGCTTTCTAAAACACGAATCAGTTATGCAAAGGAAAGGGGAATAAAAATTCTGAAATGGGAAGACTTAAAGAGTTTTACGTTTGATTTTATCAACACGGAACAGGTTTTTGAACATATAGCCCAACCCAAGGAAACGATAATTTATTTAGCAAAATCTTTAAAAGCAGAAGGTATTGTTAAATTGAGTGTCCCTAATGGAAAAGATTTCAATAAAGTACTTTCAAAGATGGATTGGAATGCTCCGAAAGGGTCAGAATATTCACTCAATATGGTGGCACCACTAGAGCATATCAACTGTTTCAATAATAAAGCGTTAATTCGCCTTGGTTCGGAGGCAAGCTTACAGTTAACTCAACCCGAATATAACGTTACATTACAAAGGCAAAAATCCACTCAAACAAAAGAGGTAAAATCGTTAAGACAACTTCTTAATAGTCAGAAGTGTATTCTTGAAGAACTTATTAAAAAAGTAAACCAAAAGTTGAACCCAAAAGCCAAAATAAACAATTTAACACCTGCTAATAGTACCAAACTATTTTTTAAAAAAGTATGAGAATTTTAATTGGCATATTACACACAATAGAAAACGAGTTTCCTCAATGTATTGAAGCAATTAAAAATCAGACGTATCAAAACTTCGACTATTTTGTGGTTGAAAATATACCTAATAAAGAAGCACATGATACCCTCTATCGCCGATTTATGGATAGCGCAGATAATTATGAATTATTCATAAAAGTGGATGCAGATATGGTACTTTCTCGCACCACTTTTTTTGAGGAAGTTGCAACTAAAATGAAAGAAAACACAGCTACTGATGACTTAGAAATAGCCGTACATGACTTCTTTACCGATAGACTTATCTATGGGTTACATGTATTTAGAAATACGATGACGTGGGATACAGAAAACAATGAATCTATCTTTGTGGATCGTACCGGACAGCAAAAAGTACATGTACACGACGATAAAGAACTTGCTCCAGCAGCTTTCCATTGTCCAAACCCATCACCCTTTCAATCCTTTCACTTTGGTCTGCATAAAGCAACAAAAGTGATGCAAATAGACAATCCCAGATTGTATGCTCCAGCTTCTGCGTTTCATTGGAGTAACATTCAGGAATTGTTAAATAATTATTATAAAACGGAAAAACCTATTTTAAGGTATGCTATACTGGGTGCCTATTGGGCAATTAAACATAAGGCAACCTCAAAAGAGGTAAATTATAATAGTGAAAAGTCTTCGAAAGCTTATCAATACATTAGTCAACTTAATGAGTTACGTTTTAATCAAGTTTTTAGTAAGGCCATCCATTTTTTTTCATATAGACGAAAAAACCTATTGTATGAGTGGATAATTTTTCGCTCTAAATGGACAGAGATGTCGAGAATAAAAAGATTTATTTATTTTATCTTTAAACACCTACTTTTTAATCCAAAGCAATGCATGCCTCTTTAGGCATAAATTATTGCTAAATAAGAGTAGTAAAGATGTACCAATATGTATATATCAAATGCGCAAAGTCGCTTCAACTGAAATCACTAATTTACTAAAAAGAAACAATATTGATAATCCACTATTTCATATTCATTTTCTTAATGAAGAAAACCTAGAAAGAAATAAAAAAAAATTTATAGGAAAGGACTTACCTGGCCATTACTACAATACTAAAAAAGTGCTCAATTACTATAAAAAAGATAGAGAAATAATTTTGATAACAGTAGTAAGAGATCCTGTAGCGCAAATGCTATCTGCAATTTTTGGTAATCCTATAATACATTATCCCTTTTTAATATGCAAAGATGGTAGCATTGATGAAGAGAAACTACTTGAATACATTAACAAACGAATCGAAGAAATGAAAGCTAGTGTATTCGACTGGTTTAATTATGAATTTAAGAAAAGTACTGGTTTGAGTATTCTAGATTGTCAGTATGATACAGTAAAAGGATATGGAGTAACACGTTATAAAAATTTTAAAATACTGGTAATCAGTTTAGAAAAACTCAATGAGAACTACAAAGAGGCTTTAGGACAGTTACTTAATAGAAGATTAAAACAACCATTAAGTAGGTCTAATGAAAATAAAGACGGCTTTTATACACAGCAATACGAGGCTGTAAAAAAGAAAGTTAAGCTAAATAAGGGTGATTTAGAACAAGTATATAGTCATGATTATGTAAGGTTTTTTTACGACAATCAAATGATTCAATCGTTTATAAGCCGCTGGTCATAGTGAAAGCTATTGATTATTACACACATATCAACATTGAAAATGTCTACAGATAAAACAATTTTATTTATAGGCCATGAAGCTACACGCACAGGAGCCCCAAAGTCTTTACTACAAATCATTCGATGGTTTAAAGTGAATACATCTTACAACCTTAAATTACTTTTGCTTAGAGGAGGAGAACTTTGCGAAGAGTATGCTCAATATGCTACCGTACTATTGTATGAAAACATTAAACCGGTGCAAAAGCTAAGCATTAAAAACAGGATAATTCATAAAGTATTTGCTTTAATTGAAGCTAGGCATAAAGTTTCTTCTAAAACCACAAATAAAATACACCGAGTTCTTATAGGAGAATTTAACTTTCAAAAAAGACTAGCAGAAATTATTGAACAACATTTTGGTTCAATTAATTTAATTTTCAATAATACGACCGTAACAGCAGATTTGGTTAATAATCTTATTTTGTTGGATGCTCCTGTAATAAGCAGAATTGCTGAAATGGGTCTTAGCTATTCGCCTCAATTTGATGTATTAAATCGACGAACTAAGCACTTTTTTGTAGTTTCAAAAGCCGTTAGAGATGATTTAATAAAAAGATATTCTATAAATCCTGAACGAATTACTATTTTATATGGTACAATCTATCCTGAAGACGAAGAAAACAAAGGCATTGAAACACTAAATATTAGAGAAAAACTAGCGTTTGGCAAAAATAGCTTCATTGTCATGGGCTCGGGTTCTAGATCGTATAGGAAAGGAGTAGATTTATTTGTACAAGTGGCAATACAGACGTATAAGATTAATAAAGATATTATTTTTATTTGGTTAGGTGGGTGCGATGATAAGTATTTAGGGGAATTCATAAAGGAGGAAAAACAGATTATAAAAGAATATTCAAACCTATATTTCATTAATTCTGTCCCCAAGCCATCTTTATACTATAAAGAAATCAATCTTTTTTTAATGACTTCGAGGGAGGATCCTTTTCCCTTAGTTAATTTGGAAGTAGGTTTACAAAAAAAGACGATTATCAGTTTTGAAAATAATGGAGGTTCTCCTGAACTTATTAAAGATGGCGAAACAGGGTATTTAGTCCCTTTTTTAGATACTTCTGCCATGACTGATAAAATATTGAAAATATATAATGGGGAAGAAGCTAGCCTTGGAGAAAATCTGTATAAAGAGATTATTTCTAATTATACTCAGGAAAGTTCAGGACAACTTTTAAAGAAATTCATTAATAAGGAATTGAACATATAAATGGATGACTTTTTTGTGAATAATTTGCAAGCAAATAACTTAGATAGATATGTGATTCGCCAAGCTATCTTTAAGTTTATTGGTACCTCCCTACCCTTAATGGAAGGGAAGTTATTAGATGCTGGATGCGGTAAAATGCCTTACAAAGATTTTATTTTAAAAAATACCAAGGTTACAGACTACATTGGATTAGATATTGAAAATGCTTTGTTATATGACCAAGAGATTACTCCCGATTATACTTGGAACGGGGAACAGATGCCATTTGAAAGTAATCAGTTTAATGGCTGCATGGCAACAGAGGTTTTAGAACACTGCCCGGAGCCAGAAGTCTTTTTAAATGAGGTAGCTAGGGTTCTTAAGCCTCACGGAACTTTTTTCTTTACAGTTCCATTCATTTGGAACTTACATGAAGTACCTCATGATGAATATAGGTACACTCCCTTTTCTTTGGAAAGACACCTTAAAAGATGTGGCTTTCAAGATATAAAGCTACAAGCTACAGGAGGCTGGCATGCAGCAATGGCTCAAATGATAGGTTTATGGGTTCGCCGAGCTCCAATGTCTAACAGAAAAAGAAGCTATCTATCTAGAGTTGTAATCCCTGTAATTCACTTTTTACTCGCTAAAGATAGAAAGTATAGCGTTACATTCTCAGAGGGACAAATGATTACCGGGCTTTGCGGAATTGCTAAGGTATGATGCTTCATTAAAATAGAAGTTGTAAAAATGATTATCGGAAATGGGTTACTCGCCAATCATTTTAAGAATGTACTTTTAAATAAAATAAAGAAAATTATGAAAACAATAACGTTACTCGCCAATCATTTTAAGAATGTACTATTGCCAGCAAATGTGGTTGTTTTTGCCTCTGGGGTGTCTAACTCACAGGAGACTCAAAAGCATGAGTTTGAGCGGGAATACAATTTATTAACCGAAACACTCAGTAAGTATCCTCAGTATAAGGTAGTATATTTTAGTACATTATCTACCTACAGTACCGTACTACAACAAACTCCCTACATTCTCCATAAAAAGAAGATAGAAAAATATCTGCTTGCAGCTTCATCGGTTCACTTGGCAATACGGTTACCCAATGTGGTAGGTGCAGGAGGAAACCCGAATACTCTAATCAATTTTATAATGCAACGAATCAAATCGCAGCAAGAGGTCGTTGTTTGGAAATACGCCAAACGTAATTTTCTGGGGATAGACGATGTGGTTACCTTAGTAGTATTGCTATTAAAATATAAAACTACGGGTATATATGATGTGTATCATCCCATAACGTATTCCTTGGAAGAGATTATAAGAATTATAGAATGGTTTGCAGGGATACAAGCTAATAAAAAACAGATACTAAAAGGCGATGATTATACTCCGCCATTTTCCACAACTTTGCAGCTGCTTTTTAATCAAACATCAATTGATTTATCTGATGGGTATTTATCATCGCTTTTACACCGCTACTATACCGTATGAATATAGCAATTATATCACCTCATGAAAATGCTTACTCCGAGTCGTTTATTCAGGCACACCGAAAATATTTGAAAGGTAAGATTTTCTTTGTCTATGGAGGAGAACAGAAATTTTATAATGGACAGCCTTTGAATGCTCCTCATACAGCCGGGAGGTCTTTTGTGAGAAGGGTAATAAATGTGCTAAAGAGAAATTTATTAGGAATGGCTAGCCCATTTATTCCTCACAATGCCCTAGAGCAATTTTTCATAGACTATGCAATAGATGTCGTAATCGCTGAATATGGCAATACGGGAGTACAAGTATTAAAATCGTGTATTCATTCACATATTCCTTTAATTGTAAATTTCTTTGGCTACGAAGCTGCTGAGCATAGAATTTTACAGTTATACAAACAAGGTTATCACAGGCTAATAGACCATGCCTATGCTATAACTTCAGTGTCGGAAAGCATAAAGAAAACACTGCATAAAGAGATAGGTTTACCTACTGAAAAGATACAGGTAAACTATCCCGGTGCAACTTTGCGCGAGCAGGAGCTGAAAAAGAATATCAGTAAAAAACCTGTATTTATTGCTATAGGTCGTTTTGTAGAAAAAAAAGCACCTCATAAAACGATTTTTGCATTTCAAAAGGTACAGCAACAAATACCAGAAGCAAAGCTTCAATTTATTGGTGACGGCATATTACTAGATGTATGTAAAGATATTGTAGCAGCAATGCAATTAGAAGAACATGTTGCGTTTTTAGGAGCGGTAGCCCATGAAGAACTTGAACAGTACATGGCTGAGGCTATTGCGTTTGTACAACATTCTATTCGTCCTGTTTCTGGCGATATGGAAGGAACTCCCGTGGTTGTTTTGGAAGCGATGGCCGCAGGCTTGCCGATTGTAAGTACAAGGCATGCGGGAATTAAAGAAGTAGTTGTTGAGGGTGAATGCGGACTGCTTTGTGATCCAGGAGATATTAATCAAATGGCACAGCAGATGATCGCATTAGTTAAGCACCCCGAA
>CAZFQW010000037.1:0-13546 GCA_964521225.1 uncultured Roseobacteraceae bacterium | reverse complement strand
GCTCGCAATGACGGGTGAGTTAGTTGATTATGAAATAATTAAATAAAAACCTTACATTAATTTATCATTCACAATTTTAAATTGAATATTTACTTACATATTTTTAGCGTGTGCAACCAATAAGAGCCGAGCAACGCAATTTAAACTATTAAGTATTTTCTTTTTCGATTAAAAAACTTAGTAAGTTCGTGTACAATCTTTTATTCATTCAATTTTAAGAGCATGAAAGTAGCAGTTCTCGATTTAGGCACAAATACCTTTCATTTAGTGATAGGAGAAAAAAAGTACGGAAAAATCAATATACTTTACAGAGATAGTGTGTTTGTGAAAATAGGGCAGGGGGGAATCAATGAGGGGTATTTAACAGAAGCGGCTATGAAAAGAGCAGAAAAAGCGTTAAAACGGTTTCAAGTAGAGATTGATGACATGGGTGTGTTTAAAGTAGTAGGAACGGCAACTAGTGCTATCCGAAGTGCTTCAAATGGGCAGGAGTTTCTTCATAAAATGAGGCATCAACTCGATTTTAATGTTACCGCGATTAGCGGCGACGAAGAGGCAATGTTAATTTATGAAGGAATTAAAACTTCTTTAAAAATTGGGAACGTAATTTCTTTAATGATGGATATTGGAGGGGGAAGCGTAGAATTTATTATTGGAACTGAAGAAAAAGTATTTTGGACACATAGTTTTGAGATAGGAGCACAGCGCATGTATGATTTGTTTTATAAAAGTGAACCAATTGAAAAAGAGGGTGTTATGGCTCAGTATCAGTACTTAGAAGATAAACTTTCGCCTTTATTAGAGGCACTGAAAATCTACCAAGTTGGGGTGCTCATTGGTTCGGCAGGAACTTTTAAAACTTTGGCGGATATTCATATCGAAAAAAAGGGATTAAGGCTTGAAAAAGAGTATAAAGAACATAGCCTTACCAAAGATGATTTTTATGAGATTTTACCTTTTGTAGTAGAAAGCACGCGGGAAGATCGGTTGAATATTCCCGGCATGAAACCTGAGCGAGTTGATATGATTGTAGTTGCCTTTAATTTAATTGATTTTATTTTGAAACAAATTCCACAAGTAGAAACTATTAGAGTTTCTAGGGGCTCTTTAAGAGAAGGCCTTTAAAAAAACGCTAGCCGTTGGAAATTAAATAGAGGTAGGTTTTTATATGTTTGAAATACTCAGGTAAAATTAACTTGTATTTTGTGTGATATAACTATCTGAAAATGAGATACTTTTCTCAAAAAAAAATAGCGCAACTCCTTAAAGTAAATTATTTTGATTTATTTTTTGCTAGTGAAACCTCTTTTTTAACCTTAAAAATTGGGTCTCAAAAAGATGGTAACTTATCATGCTGATTAACACTACAAAACCTACAAAAGGGATGAAAAAGAAATTCCCTAAAATCTTAAAATAAGTGAACAAATCATGGTATAGAGTGATGTATATAATCCAGTGATATACATAAATTCCGTAAGAGTATTTCCCGAAAAATCTGAAAAAAGATAAGCTTAATATTCCCGAAAGTATTTTACCTATTTTTTGAGTATCGAAACAACTTAGTAAAATAGATACATAAAATAAGGCAAAAAGAGTATATCCTATCCTAATAAAATAGACATTATGCACACTAGGCACTCGGGTGTAAAGGTATATTATTAATAACAAAGCAAAAGCAGTAAGCCCCACAGGAATTACCCATTTATTTAATAATTTATGGTTGTTTCCACGAATTAAAAAGGCGGCTAATGCTCCAATAGAAAGAGCATCGCAACGGGCAAAAGTAAAAGTGTAGCTAAAGGGCTCTTCTGCTACTATATTCCTGATAATCAGGCTTGTTAAAATGAGCGATAGGCAAGCTATGATGGCACCTTTCCGATTGAGTAAGCCAATGATAAAAGGCTAGAAAATATAAAACTGTTCTTCGATAGCCAACGACCAGAAGTGGTTTAAAAATCTTGCGTTTTCAGGCCATCCATCAAAAGCGAAAAGTAAGTTTTGGGTATATGTCCAAAAATAAATTTGATGTGTGATATAATACTCAGTAAGCTCAAAGTGAAAAAAAAAAGAAGGAATAAAAAAAATACAAAGGGTAAGATAGTAAAGGGGGAATATTCTTAAGACTCGCTTCATAAAGAAGTTTTTATAAAAGCCTTCTTTTCCTTTTGTATCAATTAAAATACCGGTAATTAAAAAGCCAGAAAGCACAAAAAATAAGTCGACGCCGGTCCATCCAAATGCAGAAATAGCCCTTACGGGTAAAAATTCAAAGCGGCTACAATGGAAAAAAAGTACTAAAATAATTGCAATGCCCCGCAAGCCATCTAAGGCATTTACATGCCCTTTTTTGTATTCAATGTTCAGCATTTAATAAAACTTTCGGACTCAATGAAGTTGAAAGATAATGAATTATTTGGCATTACTATTTTTAACCTCTTTAACTGCGAATATCATGCTTATTTACAATTTTAATAGCCGAAGCAACCTGCGTAATTGGCATGTGATTGACGACGTAGTAATGGGAGGCCGCTCCGCTGGAAATATGGATATTAATACAAAAGGGCATGGGGTTTTTAGTGGGGAAGTTTCTTTGGAGAATAATGGTGGATTTTCTTCGGTTCGCTATCAGTTTTTAGAAAAAAATGTAGGCGATTACGCCAAAGTGTTACTTAGAGTGAAAGGAGATGGAAAGTTGTATCAGTTCAGGGTTAAATCGGATAAGAATCAGCGGTATTCTTATATCGCTACCTTCCCAACTTCGGGGGATTGGGAAACCATAGAAATAGAGCTGAAAGCAATGTATCCTGCTTTTAGAGGAATGCGTTTAAACATGTCGAATTATCCTGCCGAAAAACTAGCAGAAATTGCCATTCTCATCGGCAATAAAAAAAATGAAAGTTTCCGATTAGAAATTGATGAAATTAGTTTAAAATAAAGAGATACCTCTCTTTAAACTGCTCATAGGCTAAGTTCACCTGAAAATAGGGATTTCTATTTGTTCGTAATTTACTTATTTGGGGTTCATATTAAGATTTGCTACCTTGGTAAGTCTTATTTTTTTTACATAACTGATAATCAGTTAGTTACCTATTTTCGCAATGTTTATATTCTAATAATTAATTGCATTTAACTAATAATTACAACAATGAATTCTAACGGGCAAAGTCAATTAGCTCCATGGGATCAGCCAAAATTTGCAGGGCATCCAGTAGGGCTTTACATCCTTTTTTTAACCGAAATGTGGGAGCGCTTTAGCTACTACGGGATGCGGGCTATTTTAGTGTTATTTATTACTTCTACTGCTATTAAAGGCGGTTTGGGATGGAGTAATACAGAGGCACTTGGGCTTTATGCTAATTATACTATGTCTGTTTATTTGATGTCTATACCTGGAGGTTGGCTTGCCGATCGTTTTTTAGGTCAGAAAAGGTCGGTAATGTTAGGAGGAGTATTGTTGGTATTAGGTCATGGAGTGATGGCAATTCCAGCACTTTGGGCTTTTTATACTGCTTTAGTATTAATTGTATTAGGAGTGGGATGTTTGAAACCTAACATTTCTACCATGGTGGGGGGGTTATATAAACCGGGCGACCCTGCAAGAGATAAAGGATTTACTATATTTTATATTGGTATTAACGTTGGTGCTTTTTTAGCAGGTATTTTAGTAGCAGTAGTAGCCGATATATGGGGATGGCATTATGGATTTGGTCTTGCTGGAATAGGGATGTTTTTAGGGTTAATTATTTATGTAGCTGGGCAGAAGTATTTGTTAGGAGTGGGAGATTATGTACCAGTTGTTAAGGTGGAGAGTAAGCAAGGTAAAATGAAAAATAAGCCTTTAACTAAGATAGAAAAAGATCGAGTTATAGTGCTTTTAATTTCTTTCATTATTGTAATTGTATTTTGGGGTGCTTTTGAACAAGCTGGAGGTTTAATGAACCTTTATGCAAGCCAAAAAATAGATAGGGTTGTTGATTTTCTTAATTACGAAATTCCTGCGGGTGCTTTCCAATCGGTTAATTCATTCTTTATTATTATTTTAGGAACTGCTATTGCGGGCTTTTGGGCTTCAAGAGCTTTGAAAGGGAAAGAAGCTTCTACCTTATTGAAAATGGGCGTTGGTACTATTATAATGGGCTTTGGCTTTCTATTTATGTCGGCTGCTTCTTTTGAAACAACCATTTCAGACGATGGAAAGTCAATGATGCTATGGTTAATTTTAGCCTATTTGTTTCATACGATAGGAGAGCTTTGTGTGTCGCCAACAGCTTTATCATTTATTACAAAATTAGCACCTGCAAAATATGCTTCTATGATGATGGGGATTTACTTTGCTGCCACAGGTTTTGGAAATAAAATTGCTGGCAAATTAGGTCAAATAGCTCAAAGTTTTGGCGAATTTGAAATTTTTACGGGTATTGCTATTTCTTCGGTAACATTTGGATTCTTATTATTACTGTTCTTCAAGAAACTAAAAACACTCACACATGGCGCAGAAGATGTTGACGACGAAGTCGTTAAAGAAATAGCTAGAAAGAAAGAAGCTTATTCTTTGGATTAAAAAAGCTTCTTAAGAAATATTGGTATATTAAAAAAACCTCTTGAAATTGCTCAAGAGGTTTTTTAAATATTCTAAGTTTTTTATTGTATCTCTAATCAATATTTGTACTTACCCTTCCAAAGCTTTTTGAGGCGTTCTCTGAAAGAAGCTTCCCGAGGATTGTTCCCCGGTTCGTAAAGTTGTGTACCTATTATTTCTTTTGGTAAAAATTCTTGTTCGGCAAAATTGCCCTCATAATCATGGGCGTATTTATATCCTTTTCCATAGCCTTGTTTTTTCATTAATTGCGTAGGGGCATTTCTCAGCGAGAGTGGAA
The DNA here is from genome assembly GCA_964521225.1 of uncultured Roseobacteraceae bacterium. Taxonomy (GTDB): domain Bacteria; phylum Bacteroidota; class Bacteroidia; order Cytophagales; family Flammeovirgaceae; genus CAYUJH01. Next base: position 8,669 of record CAZFQW010000037.1, on the reverse strand, counting down.
CTTGTAAATCCCCTGTTTCTTTTACCAATGCCTTTGCCTTTTTAATTGCCCTGTACGATGCATTACTTTTTGGGGAAGCCGCCAAATAAACAGCCGTTTGCGAAAGAATAATTTCTGCCTCGGGATAGCCCACCATATTCACAGACTGAAAACAATTAGTTGCTAAAACCAATGCCGTAGGGTTGGCATTTCCTATATCTTCAGAAGCTAAAATCAACATTCTTCTGGCTATAAACTTGGCATCTTCGCCCCCTTCAATCATTCTGGCAAGCCAATAAACGGTCGCATTGGGGTCGCTCCCTCTCATCGATTTTATAAATGCTGAAATAATATCGTAGTGCTGCTCACCCGATTTATCGTAAAAGGCTTGTTTGTTTTGGGCAACTTGTTCTACCAAGCGGTTGCTTACTATAATTTTTCCCTTATCCTCTTCTGCTGAATTAACTGATATTTCAAAAAGATTGAGCAGCTTTCGGGCATCGCCTCCAGAAAAATAGAGCAGCGCATCGTACTCACTTATCTCAATTATTTTGCCTGAAAGTACTGTATCTTTTTCAAGCGCATCGAGAACAAGTTTTTGCAGGCTTTCTATCGCGAGCGATTTTAATATGTAAACTTGGCAGCGCGAGAGTAGTGCCGCATTTACTTCAAAAGAAGGGTTTTCGGTAGTAGCACCAATCAGTGTGATGACACCTTTTTCAACGGCTCCTAATAAAGCATCTTGCTGCGATTTATTAAACCGATGAATTTCATCAATAAATAAAATAGTACGGGAGTGGCTAGAAGCTCTAGCAATAATTTCACGAACCTCTTTCACGCCCGCACTAATTGCACTGAGTGTATAAAATGGCACTTTTACATATTCGGCAATCATTTGGGCAAGGGTAGTTTTGCCCACTCCCGGAGGGCCCCATAAAATAATTGAAGGAACAACACCTTGAAGGAGCATTCTTCGGATAACTCCCTTTTCGCCTGTGAGGTGTTCTTGTCCTACAATTTCCTCTAATCGCTTAGGCCTTACTCTTTCTGCTAAGGGAATATTGCTTGTTGTATGGTTACTCACAATTTATACGGTTAAAAAAGTGAATGTAAGGATAACTTTATTTAAATTAATGTTACGTTCCGAATTTTTAATAATAAGAAGAATCCGATTTTTATTATTTAGAGTAGAATTGCAGAGAAACAAAAAAGCCATTTCTCTTAAGAGAAATGGCTTTTTAATATTGATAATATATAAGGATATTAAGTAAATATTTAATTTTAGACTACGAATGAAAGATTATTAAAACACACTTATTTAGAGTATTTTATCTCACAAATAAATGACGCTTAATTTCATCTGAGTATTTAATAAAAATAAAATATGTCTTTCATAATTGTTACGCCAAAAGTAAAGGTTCTTGCTTTGTTTACTACTTTCTCAAACTCATGCATATCGGTAAACCCCATGGTATACCTTCCTCCGACTAATACTCGGTACTTTTTAGCGTAAAACTGCATCCCTAAGCCACCTGTTACACCATAGCTTGCACCTCTGTAATTTTCCTTAGTATCTATGTCGGGGCCATATTCGGTGTGGTCTTTGGCAATGAATGCGATTTGCGCAACAGGCCCTGCTTCTATATAAAGTTGGGGCTTTTTAGGCTGGCCGACATGATAACGAATAATGGCAGGTAGTTCTATAAAGTTAAGGGCTTGCATGGTTACTCTTTGCCTGTTGTTCTCTACTTTAGAACCCATCATTGAGTAATTAACTTCTCCTTGGAATGCAATACCATTCCCAATATAGTAGTTCAATAAAACCCCAAAGTTGCCAGATATTCGGTTTTTATAGGAAAACTCACTACTTACATACTCTGGGATATTATACTCTCCAGAGAATTTTGCTAGATTAACGCCTCCTTTTACTCCAAAAAATATCCTTTGCCCATAATGAGACAGCGGCTGTGCGTATGCAGAAGAAGTGAGGGCAAAAAATGTTATAATGCCTAAAAGCGTTTTGGTAATACGAAGACTCATAAAAAACAACTTTAATTTCTTGGAAATTTGCTTGTAACAATTCCAATAATAGAGAAAAAGTAGAACAAACAAGCATTTAATATTTAACGGAATATAAATCAGGGACATTACAAATGTGCCCAAAACTTTACGATTCCGTGTAAATTAGATCAATTATCACACCAAAGTTATGAAATTTATGAACTGACTTGTGATGCAGTTAAAAGCTTTTTTAAGTTTTATTTCAAGAAAAAAATGAAAAGGAGGCAACCCTTCCCTTATGCTCTGCATCTTACCCCCGAAACCAGCTAAAAAAATGATTTTTCGTAAGAAAGAACATACAGAAAAAACGCTAATCAATGATTGCATTAAAGGCAAGATGAAAGCTCAAAAAGAGCTATATGCTTGCTATGCCGATTTAATGCTTGCTATTTGTTTGCGTTACGTAGCCGATAGATTAGAGGCAGAAGACCTAATGATACAAGGCTTTACAAAGGTTTTTGATAAACTCGGTCAGTATAAGTTTGAGGGCAGCTTTGAAGGTTGGCTGCGAAGAGTATTTGTAAATGAATGCCTCATGTATTTGAGAAAACAAAAACATTATATGACCCCCATTGAAACAGCCGACAGAGAAAGTGTGACAGCTTGGGAAGAGACAAGCCTAGAAACACAGGATTTACTTCAATTGGTACAAGAGTTACCAGCGGGTTACAGAACTGTTTTTAACCTCTATGCCATAGAAGGCTATAATCATAAAGAAATTGCCGAACAATTAGGTATATCGGAAGGGACTTCTAAATCGCAGTTGAGCAAGGCACGAGGCATGTTGCAACGCTGGCTTACCGATTTAGAGAAAAATACTTTAACAACTTACCAAACTACATAACGCTTTACAGTTGAAAATTGAATTAACATGTCAGAAAAACATCACATAGACCAACTATTTCAGCAGGAACTTTCTCAAAAGAGAGTTGCACCACAGGTAGCATCTTGGGAAAAACTTGCGAAAGCGATGGGTTCCGAAAAAAAAATAGGAACGCACTACCCTCTTTACTATCGCGCTTTAAAGGTTGCTGCAATTATATTATTTGTGTTATTGCCTCAAGCTTTATTTTGGAATTACGACGCTGTTACTTTTGAGAACACTGCGGCGATCAGTGCTTTAAAAAACAGCGAAGGCGTTCAAAACGATTATAAAGTTGAATCAGGATTAGCACAAAATAAGTTAGCAGAGCAAACCTCGGATAATACCGCAGTTGCCTTAGAGCAAATCTCCCAAAAGAAGGCAACATTAGCATCGGTTAACCACAACGAAACAAAACAAGAAGTGATCAGCACTACCATTGCGGCAACGCCTGTAAAAAGCAAAAACCAGCTAGTATTGATCCCTGCAAAACAGCTTGACTTTGCGATGCTTCCAACAGCTACGATAAACTACAACATCGCAGAAGTTCCTGCTAAAAAGGCTTCGCCGAACGATATAAAAGTGGTTATAAACCTTATAGAATTAAAAAGTGTATCAAATGAAGAAGAGGATGCATTGAAATCGACTTTAGGAAAATTTTGGAAAAAACTGAAAGAACTTCCAATAGGGGAATCAGACTGAAAATGAAATAAATTGAAACTTTTAAAATCTTGAAATCATGAAAAAACTAACACTCATTGCATTATTTACCCTTATGAGATTGGTAAGTGCTAATGCAACCAACAACGCAGGCGATACCATCGTCATTAATTATGGCTCGAAAGGGCAAATTATTATCGTAGCAAAAGACGGCGAAGCTTTAAAAGAGTTAGCAAAACTAGATTATAACAAGCTGATGGAATCGGTACAGTCTTATGCAGATTCGGCGCGTAAAAAACAGAGCAAGTCCCTAGAAGTAGATGATGACCGTTTGGGTGCGTTTAGGATTGAAGTAAGCGATAAAAGCGATAGCAGAAGTGTAAATGTTCTTTTTGAAAATGACGAAGGACTCATTTCTACTAACATCAGAAATAGAAACGGCGGCAAAAACAATGATAGAAGGTATTCTTCTTCTAAAGACGATAAAGATAGGAGAAGACGCTACCGTTATGGGCGAACTTCGTCTTACTTAGGGCTAGATTTAGGGTTGAACACCTATTTGGAAAACAATGATATCCCCGAAAATACCGACTACGATTTAAGACCTTGGGGAAGCCGTTATGTAGCAGTGGCTTGGAAATGGAGAACACGAGTAGCAAAATCTGTTTACTTCAAATACGGGCTTTCAGTGAACTGGTATAACTTTATGTTCAATGGAAATAATAGGCTAGTAACCGATGGGAATAGTGTAAACTTTGTTGAAGAAAGTTTTAATCTTGAGAAATCTAAACTGACAGTTTCTTACCTAAATTTTCCAGTAATGGTTCAGTTTGGACGCAATAGAAGTAGCTTATTTAGACTCGGACTAGGTGGATATGTAGGCTATAGATTGGGCAGCTATACCAAAATTAAATATGATGGAAATAAGCAGCGAGACCGCAATAATTACAATTTAAACCCTGTAAAATACGGACTGAGTGCAGAGCTTGGTTTCAGGAGACTAGATGCCCGTTTATTCGTGAATTATGACATAAATACCCTATTCGATGATAGTTCGGGAATGCCAAAGCTAAACCCGATTAGCTTTGGGGTTAGGTTCTAAATTGTTTACAAACAGGGCAAACTCAAATCCCCCTATTGTATTTGTGCAATAGGGGGATTCGTATTTTAAATACTGTAGAGAGAATTACAGTTTATCGATTGTCGTTTATTGAATTTGTATTTTTACGTTCAAATTAATTTGACACAAAAATTTGAGGCCTGTATCTACTATACACAGGCTTTTTTGTTTTGAAACTAATCGTGCTTTATTAACAGTTAGTATAACAACTATTAGCAAATTGCATAATTTTTATTCATATATTTGTAACGAAAAATAGAATACAATTGCCGATTAAAATAACACTAGAACTTAACCAATAAAACATTTTAGATACATTACTTAAAACATTTGATGCTATGACACAGGAGTATGAAAAATATACCGAAGAAGATTTTTTAGTGTGGAAAACGCTCTTCGAAAGGCAGATGGAGCAGTTACCAGGTTTAGCGGATAAAGCCTATCTGAACGGGATTGCAGCGATTGATTTTGTAGCTGATAAAATTCCCAATTTTGATGAGATGAACCAAAAGCTTGAAAGTATCACAGGTTGGAATGTAACAGTAGTAAAAGGATTAATCCCCAACAAAGAGTTTTTTGAGCTACTTAATAATTGTAAGTTTCCTTCGAGCACTTGGTTCAGAAAAATGGAACAACTAGACTACCTCGAAGAACCTGATATGTTCCACGATGTTTATGGACATGTTCCCTTATTGGCAGACCAAAACTTTTGTGATTTCTTACAAGGCCTTAGCAAAATTGCCCTTAAACATATCGAAAATGAATGGGCTATTGAAATACTTTCGAGATTATACTGGTATACTGTGGAGTTTGGTTTGATCAACACGGAAGACGGATTGCGTATTTATGGTGCAGGAATACTATCTTCGAGAGGAGAGTCAGTTTACAGCTTGAGCGAGAACCCCGAACAAGTGCCTTTCGATATTGCTGAAATCTATAAGACTCCCTATATTAAAGATAAATTTCAAGAAAAATATTTTGTAATCGATTCATACAAACAATTATATGAATCGTTGCCTCAGATTGAGTCTATTTTAGAACAGGAACTTTTGGTGAGCGAATAGGTGTTCGTTTTTTCTGATAGAATGGCTGAAATCTTTCAATGGTTTCGGCTTTTTTTATAGGTACTTGTGAGGTTGTTTAAAATCTTTAAAAGAATGGAAGAAGTAAAAAAAATATTAACAGATTATCTGGAACACAAAAGCCTTAGGAAAACCCCTGAACGTTTCGCCATTTTAGAAGAAATTTACCACAATTCAGGGCATTTCGATGTAGAATCGCTTTATATTAACATGAAAAATAAAAACTACAGAGTAAGTAGAGCGACTGTTTATAACACCTTAGACATACTACTTGAATGCAATTTGGTAACCAAGCATCAATTTGGAAAGAATCTTGCTCTTTTCGAGAAATCGTATGGTTATCGCCAACACGACCACCTTATTTGTAAAGAGTGTCAGAAAATATTAGAGTTTTGTGACCCAAGGATTCAGAAAATTCAGCAAATGGTAGAGGAAGTATATAATTTCAAAATTTCAGAGCACTCGCTGCACTTTCATGGTAATTGTATTGACGAAAACTGTGAGGGGAAACAAAAAAGAAGAGTGGTTCAACCTTCGGTAAATCCGAATAATAGTTTATAGTACTGCTTCAAGCTTTTGAAATCCACAGAAAAGGTCAGTTCTTTTTAAGAGCTGACCTTTTCTGTGGATTCAATCAAAATTTGTTATTCGTATCTTAAAGATTCGATTGGGTCGAGTTCTGAAGCTTTTTTGGCAGGGTAGAAACCAGAAATTACTCCGACGGCAACACAAACCACTAGCCCAACAAAAATCCAAAGCCAGGGTACTATAAATACTCCATAGCCTACTAAAAGCGAGACAAGATTGCCAATCACCATTCCAAATAAAACGCCCATTCCGCCTCCTAGAATACAAATGGTAATGGCTTCCATTAAAAATTGCTCTTGAATTCTGGCAGGGGTGGCCCCTAAAGCTTTTCTTACGCCAATTTCTCGAGTTCTTTCCGTTACAGAAACCATCATGATATTCATTAAGCCTATCGAAGCACCCACTAATGTAACAAATGAAATAACACTACCTCCAATTTTAAGTGTCCCTGAAATTTCATCTAAACTTGCAGAAATGGAATCACTTTGTTTAATCTCAAAGGAATTTTCAGCCCCTAAAGGGTCTCTACGGATTTGCCTCATTAGTCCTGTTGCCTCACCAATGGAGTATTCCATTTCTGTTGCATCTCGAACGGTAGTTACAATATTATAGCTAAGTTGTTGTTGTGCTCTAAATTTATTGGCATTCTCAAGAGGAATAAAGAAAGAGCGGTCTACATTGCCACCTCCTAAACCACCAGTAGATTCTAGCAGCCCTACAATTCGGTATTTTTTACCTCTAAAACTAATATTATCGCCTAACCTTGTTTCTTGATTTTTAAAAAGTTGGTCGGCTATATCTTTCCCAACAATGGCAACATTTGCTCCTTGAATCAATTCAATTTTAGAGAAATTCCTGCCTGATTTTAAGTCATAGCCTTTATTTCCTAAATAATATTCATCGATACCTATTACAGTAGAGTTAGGGTTTGTCTTTTCAGAAAACCTTTTTAACTCTGCAATGCCTGTTATGTAGGCTTCTATACTTACTGTGTTTCCCAAGGTAAACTTAGACCTAAATTCAGAGGCTTCTTCAAAAGTAATATTTTCTACAGCCCGTGCTTGCTTACCATTATTACTACTTCGCCTTCGGGGTAGGTTCTGTATATCGAAACTATTTGCACCAAAGCCAGAGAGGCCTTCTGTAATAGAAGCCTGTACAGCATCAATAGCAGTCAAAATTCCTACTAAAGCAGAAATTCCTATGGCAACAATTGAAGCCGTAAGAATAGTGCGAAGCAGGTTTTCTTGGATAGACTTTGCTGCTTCTTTTAAATTTTCAATGAAATTCATAACAACCTTTTACTCGGGATGAGTGGATAAATTTAGCAATTGAAAGGCATATACAGAGTGCTGAAAATACTATTCAACTTATTTGATTTCAGCCCAACTTATGTAAAAATAAGCTATTTCTGTTCTAAAGCTTTAAAAATTACATAAACATGCGCATGAGGTTATAATCGGTACATGAATCAAGGTTGATTTAGGTCTATTTTTCGGATACAGATAGTTGAATGAAAGGAGTAGCAGCAGTGTGAAAACGCTGCTGCTATTCTTTGATTTGCCCTTGGGGTCTTTACCAAAATATCTTATCTAACAGTATGAATCATTTACTTATTCAAAAGTAACCCAATCGCCTAAGTTCGTAGAAATGCCGACCCTAATACCCCAATTTTGATATTTACCATCCTCAAAAGCGGCAATTGCTTCAATCCTGAAAAATCTGAAAATATTATCCAAACTATAACCTACTTCAGTATAATTTTTAGAGGTGTTAGTATTCAAATAATTCAGAATGAGATTTTCTTTTAAACCCATAAGTCGGAGCTCAAAAATTTGAGTAAGCAACAGTTGCCGAAACTGATAATAGAGGTGCCCGGCAACATATTTGTCGGGGGTGCTAAATTCGTAATAATCGAGCAAGCGGAAGCTCTGAACGGGGTCAGAAGTTTGTAAAAATGTCCTGTTCCCCGGGAAGTGCTGGAAATCCATAAAATACAAACTCTCTGTATTGGGGAAAATCCCTCCGTATAAATTGAAATCTAACCGCCCTCGGGAGCTTACCTTAAATTGATGTTGTATTCCGAGCTCTAGGTGGTCGAAATCTACTTGGGAAGAGGCAATATCCGGAATCCCTTTATCGTATTTGAACCGAATAGTGGGGGAGTTATCGGTTACTAAACGCCTTTTCCCTCTTACTAATTTATACTTTATCAGGGGTAAATATTCTATTTGAATTCCTGCATTTACTGCCGTATTCGTAGGGAAACTCGCAACCCCTAACTCTCGGTTAAAGGGCGCGTTGGGCGAGTACTCTC
>CAZFQW010000036.1:0-13589 GCA_964521225.1 uncultured Roseobacteraceae bacterium | reverse complement strand
CCTATTGTGGTAAATGGTGCATTTGCTTTAAGTAATGGAACATTTAATGGCAATACCGGTACGCTTACTTTGAATAATACCGCTACTATTTCGGGCGGTGATTTTAATGGTACAGATGGCTTAACGTTCAATGGAGCTACCACTTTGAGTGGTGGCACTATCGATATGGGCGATGCTATTTTCAACAGCGATTTAACCATTCAAAGCAGTGTAACAAGTTTCACGCATTCGGCAGGGAAAACCATTTCAGCAACAGGAAATGCGAGCACCTTTACTTTTAACGAAGTTGTATCGTTCCAGAACTTTACCATCAACAAAAACAATGGACAAACTTTAGGAATTACAGGCACAGCAAATCCAGACCTCACCGTTGTAAACACTTTAAATATAGCCGATGGTGTTTGGGATGCAGGGGATATTAATTTGCAAGGAAATTTGACCCTAGGTACTAATATGGATGCTAGTGGTACAAGTGGTAGACTTGCCTTTACGGGCAGTTCAGACCAAAACATCACTGTAAACAACGCTACTGCCCTCAACCATCCGATTGTAATTAATAATAGTGGGGGAAATATTATTCCTAATAGCAATTTAACCCTCGATGAGAGTGGGCAAAGTATCACCTTCACCAATGGCGACCTCATTATGGGGGCAAATCTGCTTACCCTCGGAGATGGCGTTACCGTTTCAAATGCTTCTGACAATAGCCATGTAGTAGGCAGAGTGGCAAAAGCAGGTGATGATGCCTTTACTTTTCCAATAGGAAATGGAACAGTGCTAAGGCAAGTTAGTATGGAAGCACCCGCAACTGCTTCAACGATTGAGGTAGCGTATGTTGCCTCGCCACTGCCCAATATTGCTTCCTTAAACTTACCACTAAGAGGTATTTATGCCCCTGAGGGATGGCAAATTTCAAGAACAAGCGGTGCGGCTAATCCGGCTTTTACCATTGGCTGGTTCCAAGATTTCTGTTCCATCCCTGAAATTTCCGGAGGGTTAAGCGATGTGGTTGCAGCAAGTTACAATGGAACATCTTGGGATGATAGAGGGGCTTCGGCTAGAACAGGAGCGGTTACCTCTAGCGGTACGGTTACCTTTACGCCTTCGCTATTGGCAACCCCAATAGAACATACAGTAGCAAGCACCACTACACTAAGCAATTACTATTGGTTAGGCACCGCAAATGCAGATTGGAATGATTTGAACAACTGGGCGTACAGTTCAGGAGGATGTACAGGCGTAACCGCCCTTCCGGGGTCAACCGACCATGTTTTTTTTGATGGAAATGGTAACAATGCTTGTACTTTTAATGTAGATGTAGATGTCTTAGGCTTTACAGTGGAGTCTACCTATACTCAAAGTATCAACCAAAATTTAAGGCCGTTTACCGTTGGTGCAAATGGCTACAGTCAAGCTAACGGTACTCTGCAAACTATCGCTCCTAATACCATTAACATTAACGGGAATTTTAATCTTTCAGGAGGAACGTTTGGGAATAATTTAAGTATTTCTCCAATTAACATTGGTGGAGACTTTCTACAAACGGGAGGAATATATAGAGGAGGATTATTTAGCACAAATACATTTGGTGGCAACTGGACCTTGAGCGGGGGAACTTTTAGGCCGTCGTCTAGCGGAAACTCTAATTTTAGAGGAAATATCAACTACAACGCTGGTACTTTTGATTCTACCGTAGGAACAATTGTTATGAACGGCACTACCAACCAAACCATTGATTTAGCAAGCAGTATTACCTTCAATAACTTTACGATTAATAATACAGGTACAGCTCCAACCAACCAAATATCCATCACTACCAATCCTCTACAAGTCCAAAATGATTTTAACATTACCAACGGCTTGTGGGCTAGTGGCAATATTTTAGTGGGTGACGACTTTAGAATTACTTCTACCGCTGCCGATAACCAAGGAGCAGGAGCCACACTTACTTTTAATGGTACAAGTTCTCAGGAAATCAACCTAACGGGAGCAGAAAGCAAATTGGATGCAAGCATCACGGTTAACAACGCGGGAGGATTAAATTTAGCTTCTGACGCAACTATAGATGGAACGAATCAAAACATACTTCTAACCTCAGGTAACTTCAATGTAGGAGGTAACACACTAACTGATAGTGGTGATATTACTGTAAATGGAGGTAGTTTCACTGCTACAACAGGGAGTGTAACTTTAAACGGCACTACAAATCAAATAATTAACGGTACTGCTGGCACAATTTCCATTCAAGACCTTACTATTAATAAGGTTTCAGGAGAATTACAAATTGATAGGAATATTGCCATAAATAATGCACTTACCCTAACCAGCGGTAACGTTAATTTAAGTGGGGGTAATATTCTTTTAGGAACAACGGGTTCAATCGCTGCAGAAAGCAATGCAAACAGGATTTACGGCACAGGAGGCTACATTGAAGCCATTAGAAATGTTTCAGCAGACCAAACAAATATTGCTGGCTTAGGGATTGACATTCTGTTAAATGGAGGAACTGCCTTAGGGAATACAACTATCCGAAGAGGGCATACAAAACAAGTTGGGGAAGATAGCCATGAAAGTATTTTCAGATATTTTGATATTGAGCCTACTACTAACACAGGCTTAAATGCTAGTATAACGTTTAATTATTACGATAGTGAATTAGACGACCAAGGAGGCACTGAAAGCACTTTCCACATTTGGTCTTCTGATTTACCCACAAGCACTACGAGTTGGAATAAAGAAGGAAGTACTGTAAGTGTAGGTTTAAACACCATTGCTTCCGACACTTTAACCTCTTTCAAAGATAGGTACACAATAAGCAGTCTCACCGCTACAGACTATTTAAGAACGCTAGCCCCCGTTGTAGATGCCAATGGAACTGCAGCAGGTCTCGATTTTAGCGTATCTTCTATCTTAGGAAATTCTACGCAAATTGTGGCTCCTTCCGTAACAATTACCGATACAGACGATACGAACCTTAGCAAATTGATAATTACTTTAAGCAATGTACAAGTTGGCATTGAAGAACTCTCAGTTACAGGGATTTTGCCAACTGGCATAACCTCTACAGTAAGTGCTAACAAAGATGTAATTACCTTATCGGGGAGCACCTCTTTAGCCGACTATGCAACGGCATTAACTCAAATTAGATACGATGGCGACCCAACACTTTTGCCGAGTTTCCCAAGTAGAACCATTACTTTTGTGGCTAGCGATGGCGTTTTCTTTAGTGCCCCTGTGGAAACAGAAGTTGCCATTACAACAGGTATTGGCGCGGGCTTCGGCGTTTACACAACTTTTGATGGCACGGACGATTATATTGACATTCCAGTGGTAGCCTCCTTTCCTGTATCTACAGTTACGCTAGAATTATGGGTAAGAACAGGGGCAAATATTACTACAACGCAAACCATTATTGGAGGTTCTGACAGTACAACTACCAATCATGGAGTACGGTTATTTATTGAAAACCAAAGAATTATCTACCAAGCAAATGGTGCGAGTTTCACAGATGTTGCCGCTCAAATACAAACCAACAACACTATTTCCGCTAATAATTGGTATCACGTCGCAATCACACACGACGGAACAGATACACGCATGTATTTAGATGGAAATCTCCAAACTTCCATTAAAAATCTAGGCTTTAATGTAGCAGGAATGAATACCCTCTTAATGGGTGCTTACAATAATAATGGCACTGTCATACAAAATTTTGGCGGAAACCTCGATGAAATCAGAATTTGGAGAGTAGTTAGGTCTGAATCTGAAATTCAAAGAAACCGATTTAGCCATATTGCGCATAATAATACTAACCTGATAGGATACTGGAATTTTGATAACGACCAATCCCCCGAATTTTGCCCAAAAGCAATAGATAATGCTGGAAATATCGATGGAGAATATCGCCCAGATGCAACGAACGGCAACAAACCTGGTTTTTCAACGGCCAATGCAATTCCTAATACGGGTGTTGCTATTCCCAATCAGCTAAACCTAACGGTAGGTGCTTTGTTCAATTTCACATTTAATACCTCTGCCTTTAGTGTTCCCACAGGTGTAAGCTACAGGGCATTTATAGAATCGGGAGCAACTGAAACGGAACTTACCACCGTATCGGCACCTTGGTTGGGGTTTGATGCCACCACAAGAACGTTTAGTGGTACGCCTAGCGCAGGAGAAATAGGCGAACATACCATTAGAGTAGAAGCAATGCAATCGGGAAGCGTGGCATCTAATATATTTAAAATTGTAGTAGGCGAACCTGATATTGTGGTTAATCGAACTGCACCCTCTGCATTGGCAATTACAAGCGGAGTTACAGAACTTGATTTTGGCAATGTTCTCCTCGACGAAGAAAGTGATTTTAACTTTACGATAAATAATACAGGTTCATTAAACTTAGTCTTTACAGAGGGTTGTAAAAGCAATATCAATGAATCAATTATTATTTCTGGCGCAAACAGATCAGATTTTGTGATTACCCCTACTGTCCCAACTAGCTCTTCGGTAGCAGCTGGAGGTTCTACAGCTTTTACCATAAAGTTTGATCCACAAGCAACTGGTAACCGCTCAGCCACCATTACTATAAAAACGAACGACTCTGATGGTGACTTCACATTTAATGTAATAGGTAATGCGGTAGTATCGGAAATTAATGTGAAAGCTAGTGATGGTGTGGTTACCCCGGTAAATATCACAAACCTTACAACCCCACAAACTGCCGAGTACACAAACTTTGGAACAGTAATTACTTCTACTTCAAAAACCTTTACTTATACAGTAGAAAACCAAAGTACAGGTACTGGAGATTTAAAAGTAGGTTCAATTGCACTTTTAGGGGGTGCCGAGTTTAGCTTAAATAATGTACCTACTTTACCCAACACTACTGCGGTAAACGGAAACTTTACTTTTGAGGTCGTATTCCTACCTACTAGCCCTGGGGTTAAAACGAACACAATTCAAATCGTTAGCAACGACCCTGATGAAGCATCCCTTCATATTAACATAAGTGGTAGCGGAGTAGCCGCTCCTAGGTTAGATTTGGATAACACTGTCGCAGGCAATGATTTTGAAACTACAATATTAGCGGGAAGCTCTACTACTATTGTTAATACTGCTAATTTTACGCTAGAAGATGATGACGATGCCAATATTGAAAAAATCAATATTCAAATTATCAGCAAACTGGCTGCAGAATCACTAGGAACATCAGCAACTTTACCTTCGGGAATTTCATTGATAGATAACGGAAGTGGTTCTTATACCCTCAATGGTTCAGCTACAAAAAGTGACTACAAAATAGCACTATCTCTCTTAGAATATACAGGGTTGGCAGCTCTACTCCCTACCAATAATGTAAGAACTATCACTTTTGAGGCAGAAGATAACGACGGAAACAAAAGCCCCGTTGCCACTACAACAGTTAATGTAACCAATCCTATTGTAGCTGGTTTTGGTAATACCCTTATCTTCGATGGAGACGACTATGTTAACCTTTCAGTAGGCGCTTCGAAATTCAATTCGGCAGATGGTACTATTGAAGCATGGATCAAAGTCCCCAACACATTCGATACCTATACCGTTTTTTCAGCCTCTGACTCTACTGAAGGTAGCGATGAAGTAAGATTAATGATAGAAGACCAAAAACTTGCATTCAGAGTAAGAAATGCTTCTGCAGACCCTACCAACGCTAGTAACAGTAGTGCCTCAAAATACTACTCCGACGCTATTGTTGCAAACAACCAATGGCATCATGTTGCTGTAACCCAATCTGGTGCTACTACAACATTGTATGTAGATGGCGTTACTCAAGCTGGTAGCCCAGTAAATCAAAGATTTTTTAATGCAATCCCGACAATTAATCATATCGCTTTAGGCAGAAATGTAGATACTGCTAACCCTACTGGTGAATGGTTTTTTGAAGGAGAAATGGATGAAGTAAGAGTTTGGAGTGTAGCACTTACCGAAGCACAAATAAATGAGTATAGTAGAACTCAACTAGTAGGCAACGAAACTAATCTTATCGCTTATTGGAATTTCGATGAAGAAGGCACGTGTAATCAGGTGCTTGATTTTTCAAATACTACACCGAAAGCCAATGGATTTATTGGTACGGTAAATAATGCAACACTGCCCCAATTTACATCATCAACGATATCTTCTGGCACTTCATTCCCTCACAATATTAATGTACCTACTACTGGAGGATTCACTATTAACCCTCCAGTTGCCCCTAATGTTGTTTTCCAAGATGGTCCAACAGCTAGTTTCAGCATACATCCAAGTACCCCGCTACCAGCTTGGCTAAGTTTCGATAATAGCACACTCATTTTTACTAGTAATGCCACTGCGCCAGTAGCAGGAGTTTATAAAATGGGAATTACCGCAACGCAAAATGGTTTAACTGCTACCGATGTGTTCACCATTAGCGTAGGAAATCCCGCCATTCAAATAGCGGCTGTTCCAACTCCAGCACAGTTTATTACCAACGGAAGTACCACTCCTGCCACAACAAATAGTACCGATTTTGGCAATGTTGCTATTGGAATTGCCTCTAGCACTACTTTTACTATTGAAAATACAGGAACAAGAGATTTAACCTTGTACGGAACAGGCTGTACCCCTGCCGACATTGGCAGTTCTTTTAGCTTATCGGGGGCATCGGCAGGAGATTACAGCGTCAATACCGCTAGTACAAATGCCGTGGTTATACCTGGCAGCTCAACTACCTTTACGCTTTCTTTAACGGCAACGGCAACCGGGGCAAGAAATGCCACCTTAACAATTGCTACTAATTTAGGAGATTTTATCTTCGCCGTTACAGGAACAAGTAACAATGCAGGGATAGTGGTGGAAGCGAGCAGTGGCAGTCCAATCATAAACGGAAGCACTACTCCTTCTACAACCAACCTAACCGATTTTGGAGATGTTACAACGGGCACTCCGCTAGAATATATTTTCAGAATCAGGAATACCGGTTTAGCCCCTCTCAATTTAATGGGAATTCCTAACCCAATTATTGTAACTGGTGCGAACCCCTCAGAATTTGTAATTACGCAACAACCTGCCACTTCAATTGCTGCAAGTGGATCTAGCGAGTTTAAAATAGAGTTTACCCCTTCTGGTTTTGGAACAAGAAGTGCCGTAATTAGCATCGCTAACGACGACCCTTCTAACAACCCTTTTACTTTTGCAGTACAAGGGACCGGCTCGTTTATCGATATTGATGTAGTAGGCAATAATATTTCACTAACTTCAGGCAGCACTAGCACAACTACATCTAACCATACTAATTTTGGCAATGTAGAAGTCAACGGAGGTACTTTCGACAGAACCTTTGTAATAAAAAATAATGGCGCAGGCGATTTAACAATTACCTCGATAAATATCACTCCTGAGGCAGGGACAAATGCAGGAGAGTTCACTACTACCGCCACCAACATGACCATCCCGACAGGAGGTAGTGCAAATGTAGTCATCACTTTTAATCCTGAAGCAGCAGGAAATAGGGCTGCAAAAGTGTTTATAGAAAGTAACGACCCTGACGAAAGCATTTTTTCTTTCTTAATTGAAGGAAATGGAACAGAGCCAGAAATTTTAGTAAAAGGCTCGAATGTTGATATTCCCGCGGGAAGTACAACCCCAAGCCCTGTTAATTCAACTGATTTTGGCGATGCGCTCATTAATGGAGGAGTAGTTATAAAAACGTTTGAGATAGTGAACAATGGTGGCACAGTGCTTAACCTAACAGGAACAGACTTAGTTGCTATTTCTGGTGCAGATGCAGCCGATTTCACTGTGATTTCCTCCCCAAATATCAATATCCCCAGTGGCGGTGGCACTTCTAGCTTCCAAATTCGCTTTGAGCCAACCACCGAAGGCGTAAAAAATGCTACCGTCGAAATCGCAAATAACACCTTAGGGATTCCTGTTTACCAATTTGCTATTCAGGGAAATGCCACTAATACACTACAATCGGAAATTGTAGTTTCAAGGCTCGGAAACACCATTAACGATGGCAGCCCCGCACCCATTCAGGGCGAACCCCTATTTGGTGGTTTTGCCTTAGTAGGCTCAGGTTCAATTCCTTTGACCTATACAATCCAAAATACGGGAACAGCACCGCTCGAACTCAATGGTGCTCCACTGGTAGAAATTACAGGCGCTCACCCTGCAAGTTTTTCATTAACTAGTCCGCCAGATGCAATTATAGCCCCGGGGGCTTCTACCACTTTTACCATTACTTTTCAGCCAGATGCCATTTTTTTAAGAAACGCCATCCTCTCAATTCCAAATAACGATGCCGATAAAAATCCATTTACGTTTGGAGTAAGCGGCTTCGGAGGCGTACCCCCTACACCACAAGACGACAATGAGACGGTAGACGAAAAAGTTACCTCAAGAATAGATGTTTCAAGTAATGATACTGATCCTAATGGTTTGCCCATAACGTTGAGCAGAATAACCTTGCAGCCTTCCTCTGGTGTAGCGGCTATTGTAGACGATTCCATTAGCTACACCCCGAACGGCTTCTTTAACGGAAACGATATTTTGCAATATGAGATATGTAACTCGCTAGGTTTGTGCGCAATTACTAGTTTAAATATTTTGGTAACACCCGACTCCGATGCCCCTATAGCCTTCCCCGATCTTGTGGAAATGAGTACGAATGACACTCGAACCATTAATGTACAACAAAATGATATTGACCCAGATAATACAGGCTTAATCACATCCATTATAACTAGCCCTGCTAATGGAACAGCTACTGTACAAGATGGTAAAAATATTATCTACCAGCCTAATATTGGTTTTACGGGAGAAGACAGGTTAACTTACGAAGTTTGTAACGGAGCAGCTTTATGCGACCAAACAGAAGTAGTTATCCGTGTTTTTGATGGTCCTATTGCCCTCGACGATGAAATTACTATTAACGAAAACGAAGCCGTTTTCATTGATGTACTTTCAAACGATACAGACCCACAAGGAAATCGCTTGTTTATTTCCATTATTGAGTTTGCCGTACAAAGTGAAATCAGAATTACGGAAAATAATCTGATTTTCTTTATCCCACCACGAGAATTTTCTGGAGAACTCACCTTCCGATATAGAGTAAGTAACAAGGCAGGAAAAACAGACGATGCCACAGTAACCATTAAAGTACTACCCGTTAATGACCCTCCCTCTGTACAAGATACAGTTTACACTATGTTAGAGGATACAAGCATTGACATTCAACCTTTGGTTAACGCCACAGACCCAGAAGGTTCAATTCTTTCGTTTACAATCATTCAACAACCTAAAAATGGTAGCACCTCGCTCCAAGGAAGTACCATCAGATTCATTCCTTTTGAAAACTTCTTTGGTTCGGATACCATCCGAGTAGAAATTTGCGACGAAGAACAAAACTGCACCGCAAGTAATATCATCATTCATGTAGCCCCTGTTGATGATGCTCCTATTGCCAATAACGATGTTTTTGAGATTAATCAAAGAATTACTTCTTATGATATTTTGGCAAACGATATTGAACAAGACGGTGATTCGCTAACCGTTACTCTACTCAGTTTAGGAAACACACAAGTTGGAGTCGCTCAAATTGTAGGAAACCAGTTGGTGTACTTAGTAACCAACAGTAACATAGAAGGAACAAACCTACTTCGATACCAAATTTGCGACACACAAAATAATTGCGACGAAGCCTCCATTACCCTTAACCTAGCCCCATTCAACGAAAAACCTACGGCAAGGGATATTTCTTTGGTAACTGTAGAATCTACTTTACTAGAGGAGTCTTTGTTCAGATATGTTGCCGACCCAGAAGGGGAAGCTGTAACCATTACACTTGTACGTTCGCCTAAACATGGAACTGCCACCATTTTAGATGGAATACTGAAATATACCCCTAACAACAATTTTGTGGGAACTGATACCTTACTCTACCAAGCCAACGACGGTATTCTCCAAAGTGAAGTCGCATTTATCAGTATCAGAGTTACACCATCCGACGGTTCTCCGGTCGCAATTGATGATAGGGAAATCTTTGCCTTTGCAGGCATCTTAAAAGAAATAGATGTGCTCAAAAATGATTTTGACCCAACTGATGACCCCCTCACCGTTTCAATAATTCAGAACCCACTTCACGGATTAATTCAAACTATTAATTTAGGTGTAATAAGCTACCTACCTAGCATAGGATACACTGGGGCAGACTCTTTAACTTATGAAATATGCGACCCAAGCGGCTTGTGCGATACAGCCATCGTCGGCATTTTTGTAAACCCCACTACAGTAGCCCCCGAAGCAAAAGATGATTTTTATACCATGGAAGAGGATACCGAAAGAGTTTTCGATATTCAAGCAAACGATGCCGACCCCGAAATGGATGTGCTAATTACTTCTATAGTTGAACAACCAAGAAGAGGAAGAGTAATTGTACTAAATGGAGACAGTATTTCTTACAGGCCTAATTTAAACTACGTGGGTATTGACATTATCAAATACCAAGTATGCGACCCTAGTGGGCAATGTAGCCAAGCACAAGTAACTATAGAAATCACCCAGGTGAACGATGCACCAATTGCAGGAGATGATTTTATTTCCATCAATCAAAATGGGCAAGCCGTATTCCCCGTTCTCAATAACGATATTGACCCAGAAAATGACCCTTTAAAAGTTACTATCATTACCCAGCCTGCAAATGGCTTTGCCAATGTAACCACCGACGGACAGATAGCTTACACTCCCAATAGAGATTTCGGAGGTTCCGATGTAATTATATATCAAGTTTGCGACGATAAAGGGCTCTGCGACCAAGCAGAATTTACCATTAATGTTATTCCGGAAACAGGTCCTCCTATTGCAACCAACGACAATGTTCCGCCTTTCAATGAAGACACACAGTCAGCACCTTTTAATCCTGCTGATAACGACATCGACCCCGATAACGAATCGATGACAGTGCGCTTCATTTCGGAGCCGGCTAAAGGGCGTATCGTTGCAGATGCAAACATCCTCAACCAATTTATCTATATACCTTTTGCCAACCAATTTGGAGCAGATAGAGCACAATACCAAATTTGCGATGTTCAAGGCGATTGCGATACCGCCTTTGTCAATTTTGAGATTTTACCCATAAATGACCCCCCTATTGCCGTAGATGATAGCTACAATGTCAATAAAGTAAGTGTAGGATTGGAAGTTACTCAAAACGATATTGAACTCGACGGACTCGCCGAAAAAGCGTTATGGACGCTTACCCTATTAACAGACGAAAACGGCTTTGCCTCTCTTAATGGATTAGGAACCGCCTTTGTAACAGGGCAGAGCATAATATACACGCCTTTCAGCGGAAGAGAAGGAACTGACTCTTTAATCTATCAGGTTTGTGATATTGAAGGAACTTGCGATACAGCTAGTGTAAGGTTAAATGTGAGTGTCCCCCTTAACCCGCCTATCGCTCAAAACGATGCGTACGATACCGATATTGATACTCCTCTAGTAATTGAAGATTGGTATTTAAACGACCGTGATGTCGATGACAATTTAAATTACATAAGCATCAGAATCATTACGCCTCCTATTAGTGGCGGAATTGTTACGCTTGATACTTTAATCAAAAATGAATTTAATGAAGATGTAGAAAGAGTCCATATTAATTATACCCCTGGATTAGCCTTTAGTGGTTTGGATAGTATGCAATATCAAATAGCCGATTTTACCAATAATTTTGATACGGCTACTATCTATATCACAGTTCGCGATTTTCTACCGAGTGAGTTAATAATCTACAACGGTTTCTCCCCTGATGGTGATGGCATTAACGATAAATGGGTAGTATCAGGATTGCAATACTTTCAGCAAAACAAAGTTAAAATATTAAACCGATGGGGAACCGTAGTTTACGAAGAAGAAGGATACAATAATGTTGATAAGTATTGGGATGGTAGATTTCAAAAAAATGCAGGCTTCGGCAGTGATGCTGTGCCAGAAGGTACTTATTTTTATGTGATTGATTTGGGAACTGGCCAAAAACCAAGGACTGGTTTTGTTGAAGTGAAACGGCAGTAAAGAGGCCCTAATGGCTTATCTTACACTATGAAAGAGAGAATCTCGCTATTGTTATTACTATTAACTATTACATTTTCTACGTCTCTTGCCCAACAAGAAACGCAGTTTACCCAGTATATGTTCAACGGGTTAGTTTTAAACCCAGCGTATGCAGGTAGCAAAGATGTAATGAATATTACTGTTGCTTGGCGGAATCAATGGGCAGGAATTTCAGGTGCCCCGCAAACACAAACCTTCACTATACACGCCCCCACAAACAAAGGGAGAGTGGCGTGGGGAGGCTTATTAATGAACGACCAAATAGGGATTCATCGAAATGTAAGAGCCTTTGGGATGTATGCTTACAGAATTCCCTTTAAAAATGGCACATTTTCTATGGGCTTACAGGCAGGGTATATTTTTCAACAATCTAACTTCACCCAACTAAATATTCAACAACTCCCCGACCCTAACTTTCAGTCGGATTACAGTGAAGCTATCCCTGAATTTGGCGTTGGTTTTTATTACTATACCAACCGATGGCACCTAGGTTTTTCAGTGCCCAAAGTAACAGGCGATTTATTTTCAAACGACCCAAGAAGGCTTAATAATGAAAGGCATTTTTACCTACACGGTGGGTATGTTTTTGGTATAAGCGATGCCATACAACTTCACCCAAGTATATTATTAAAAAGTATTGGAGGTACTGCTATTTCATACGATATTAATTTAAATGCTGTAATTAATAATGTAATTTGGTTAGGAACTTCCGTAAGGTCTTTCAATACCGTTAACCTATTAGTTCAAATACAGCTAAACCAACAATTGCGGTTTGGTTACTCCTACGACACACAATTTACAGGCTTTTCGCAAATACGAAACAATTCGCATGAAATAATGCTCAACTATTTCTTTAAGTATAGAAAAGAGAAAGTTGTATCTCCTAGAATATTCTAATTCAGTATTTTAGTAAAGTTTAATGAAAAAACAAACAGCAAATTTTGTTATAATCAAACACGAAATAATCTGTACTCTCTCAATTAATTAATGAAAGTAACTGGCATTCACATATTATCCATGTTTATTTTACTCATTACTTACTCCATCAGCAATGGGCAATCTACTGTTTTTAATAGTAGTTTTCAGAGCTTTCAAAAACGCGCTGAAAATTTTTATGAGAAGCACTACTATAAACAGGCAATTGATTTATATATAAAAGCATCTCAAACAGATGCTGACAATAACGAGATTAAGCTCAAAATAGCTGATTGTTACATAAAGCTTCAAGAGCCTTCAGAAGCAATAGTTTGGTACAACAAAATACCGGAAACAGATACTTTATTTAAAAATCAACAGATTCTTCAGTTTGCTCATGCTCTAGCACAAAATGGCGATACACAAAACGCTGAAAAATGGTACAAGAAATACAGCGATAAAAACAAAACAGATAAGAGGGTTCAAAACATTTTAAGACATATAGATAAACCTGAAACAACCAAGCAAGACACGACCGAATACGATGTTGAAGAAGTTGCTATTAG
>CAZFQW010000035.1:0-13704 GCA_964521225.1 uncultured Roseobacteraceae bacterium | reverse complement strand
CCTTTAAGGAATACCTCGCCATCAATAAAACTATCATAAAAAGTTTCTAACTTATCTACCTTTTTTTGAATAAAATCTAGTAAGCTTTGATCTGCATCAAAGTGAATGGAATGCATTTGCAGTTTCATACGTACAATTATTTTGGGTTAATAAATATATTAAGGGGTAAAAAATCGCATGCGACATAAATAAAACTTATGATCGTGGATGCGACTTTTCAAAAACTTGCTTCATGTGTTTTAATGAAGTGTGTGTATAAAGTTGGGTAGCCGCTAAAGTGCTGTGCCCCAACAAGTCTTGTATTGCTTTTAATGGTGCGCCTTCTTCCAATAAATGAGTGGCAAAAGTATGCCTTAGCGTATGCGGGCTTGGCTTGTCTGTAGTGGTTGCCAATAGTAGGTATTTATGTACAATTCGGTAAATCATCATTGGATATGCTTCTTTTCCTTTAGAGGTTGTAATTAAAAAAGTTGTTGCCTCGCTACCTTCAATATAGTGTTTAATTAGTTTTTGCAACTTAGTGTGCAGGGGTATCATCCGTTCTTTTTTTCTTTTCCCTATTACTTTTAAAACACTATAGTTTTGGTTAAAACTAGCCACTGACAGCGAAATTAGTTCGGATAGCCTTAACCCAGTGCCATATAGTAGTTCAATCACTAGGCGGTCTCGCAAGCCCTCTAGCGTGTCAGGATATAATTCTTCTTGAAGTAGTTTATCAAGCTCTTGCTTTTTGATGAAATGGGGCAATTGCTTCCCCGTTTTAATCGACTTTACCCGATTTGCCGGAGACTCCGCCAATCCGTGCTGCGCTTGTAAGAATTTGTAAAAAGATTTGAGAGAAGCCAATTTACGGTTGATTGACTTTGGTGTTAGGTCTTGCTCCATCAGTTCTATTACCCAAGCTCTTACATCGTTGTAGGTTACTTCTGTAAAACTGACCTCTAAATCATCTCTATTAAGAAATATTTTAAATTGATCTAAATCATTTCCATAAGCCTCTATTGTGTGGGGGCTATACCGCTTTTCGTGGCGTAGGTAGTCTATGAAAGTTGTTTTGGTCAATATTTTTTTATGGTTTAGGTACTTGATTCATTCTGTTGTAGAATTTACTATTTCATCTACATTCCATCAAGAACCTAAGTCATTTCTTTTGTTGGTATTTATTACTAAGGTGGTGTAACACACTAGCTTACATTTACTTAAGCCATATCTTAAAAAAACAAAATGCCAACACTTACTCGTAAGTGTTGGCAAATAATATATCATCTGTAAAAGAAACGCTTTGAAATGGCGAAGCTATAAACAAAAAATGTGCGTTAATAAAATTCAAAAAAGACTAAAAATTCTCTTTTGCGTACATTCTTTCTTTGTATTCTGCTTTCAGTTTTTCGGCTCTTTTGGTTATAGAAGGCTTTTGGTAGTAGGCTCTTGCTCTAACTTGTCTCAATACCTTTGTTCTTTCAAACTTCTTTTTAAAACGCTTTAGTGCGCGATCAATAGACTCGTTGTCTTTTACATTTACCTGAATCATATATTATTATGTTTAATGAATTTTTCTGAACGGGTTGCAAATTTAGCAGAACCATTCAAAAAGAAAAAGGGATTCTGTTTTTTCCACGATAAATTTCTAGGTCTACTATCTGCCACTTTGCTTTAGTGCCTCATAAAAACACCTACTCGCCTAATAACTAGATAGTTGCTAGGTAGTATTGGTCAACTCCGATTTTTAAGGAAAAAACCCCGTAGCCTACACTTTTAGCCTATGATTAAACCGTATTTTAAAGAGCCAAAAGATGTTTGCCATCAAGTGCAATAGTAAATCTGATAAAAGCTATGGTTTTAAAGAAAAATAGTTCTAGCTTCACAACTTGAAAATGAAAATGTAGCCTTATTGATGGGTAGTATTTAGTTTTGATTGCTTCCGTGAAGCGGTTTTACTTTTATCTAAACTCATGAATACGCAAAATTATAGGCGAAATCTATTAGCCTATAATTTACATTATTGCCTTGTTTCGTGTCCAACAAACTTTCCTCGAATTAACGTTAAGGTATTCAAAATAATCAACAAATTTATTGGGTTGCACTGTAGAAAAATGCCATGCTTATGGGTACTTTCTAACAGTCATTTTTTAGAAATAAGATTTTAAAAATTGAATTGAGTTATTTATGAAGAAGTATTTAAATCTTTTCGACTTTAAACAAAAAGTAGATTACAAAATAGAGGTATTATCGGGTTTAACCGTAGCACTAGCACTAGTACCCGAAGCCGTTGCCTTCGCCCTTATTGCAGGGTTATCGCCACTCACAGGGCTTTACGCTGCTTTTGTAATTGGGTTAGTAACCTCTATTTTAGGTGGTCGCCCTGGAATGATTTCTGGTGCTACGGGTGCTGTTGCCGTTGTAATTGCTGCGCTTGCGCTTTCGCATGGGGCAGAGTATGTATTTGCCACTGTTGTACTCTCAGGCGTTTTACAAGTGTTTGCAGGAGTTTTCCGTTTAGGGAAATTTATACGGTTAGTCCCTCACCCTGTTATTTTTGGCTTTGTAAATGGTTTAGCAATCATCATTTTTATGTCGCAGCTAGATCAGTTTAAAGATGCCTCGGGCAATTGGCTCACCGGAGAAACCCTCTATGTTTTACTAGGTTTAGTTTTCCTCTCTATGTTTATCATTTGGGGATTACCGAAACTAAGTAAAGCTATCCCTGCCTCTTTAGTTGCTATCTTCGTTGTTTTCGGAGTGGTTGTCGGTTTCGGCATCGATACTAAAACCGTTGGGGATATTGCTTCTATTGAAGGTGGTTTTCCTCCATTTCATATTCCCAATGTTCCTTTCACGCTAGAAACACTGATACTGATTTTCCCTTATGCGGGAATTATGGCAGGTGTGGGGCTGATCGAAAGTTTATTAACGCTCAATATTGTTGATGAAATCACTGAAACTAGAGGCCGTGGTAACAAAGAAGCGATGGCACAAGGTACGGCTAATATTTTATCGGGTGTGTTTTCTGGAATGGGAGGCTGCGCCATGATTGGGCAGAGTCTTATCAATATTTCGTCGGGGGCAAGGGCGCGCTTGTCTGGTATTGTTGCGGCAATTATGCTATTGGTATTTATCATGTTTGGAGCGGGTTTAATTGAAATGCTTCCGATGGCGGCGCTTACCGGGGTAATGATTATGGTAGCCGTTGGCACGTTCGAGTGGGCCAGCTTACGTACGTTCAATAAAATGCCCAAGTCCGATGTTTTTGTGATGGTTCTCGTTACTTTATTTACTGCTATCCTCCATAACTTGGCTTTAGCCGTAGTAGTAGGGGTTATTATTGCGGCACTCGTTTTTGCGTGGGATAACGCAAAGAGAATTCGTGCTCGGAAAAGCATTGATGAAAATGGCATAAAACACTATGAAATATATGGTCCTTTGTTTTTTGGCTCTGCAACCGTTTTTAGCGAAAAATTTGATGTTTTAAATGACCCCGACGAGGTAATTATAGACTTCCAAGAAAGCAGAATTGTAGATATGTCGGCAATTGAAGCAGTCAATAAAATCACAGAAAGATATTTGAAAGTAGGTAAGAAAGTACATTTGAAACACCTAAGCCCCGACTGCCAAAAACTGCTTAGAAATGCCGAAAAGGTAATCGATGTAAATATTATGGAAGACCCTAGCTACAAAGTAGTAGTAGATGCAGTATAAAATAGTTCGATGAATTTAAAATAAGCATTAAAAAGCCTCATTTCTTATTATAAAAATGAGGCTTTTTTTATTAGGAGGATATGATGATTAATTTTCTTCTACTAAACCTCCTGAAAGTCTTAAAATCTGTGTGTTGGCGTCAATTAAATTATACACTGCTTGCAACTCGTTAAGCGCAGCATTGATAAATGTATTTTGTACTGTGCGATAGTCGAAAGAGTTAATTGTGCCATTTCTATATCGTTCTTCGCTAATAGATAGATTTAATTCTGCCGATTCTTTTGTTCTCGTGGCAATTCCTCTAAGCAATCTTCTGGTGTTGTATAAATCCATAGAAGCCTCTAAATCTCTTTTTAAAGACAGTTGTAAACTCTCTATTCTAATGGCACCTACTTCTTCTTGGATAACCGCATTCTGAATCGCCCTTTTAATTCTTCCGCCGTCAAATAAGTTAAAGGTTACCGTAAAGTTAGCTCCATAGCGAATAGTTGTACCTGTAACGGGTACTTGTGGGGCATCTCTTAGTGTAGAGCCACTCACATCCTGAGAACTAATATTGTCCGATAAATCAAGGCGTAAATCTATCCTTGGGTACATATTAGCTCTTGAAATATTCGTAGCATTTTGCAAGACTTTCTGCAAGATGTACTGCCTCTGTAAGTTTACATTATCGCGGGTCATGCGCTCATATAACTCAGGTAGTTGGTAGTTTACATCAACCAAAGTTAATGCATCGGTAAAATCGTAATCTGTATTGATATCATCTTCGGCTAATAAAGTATTTAATGCTCTCAGCGCTCCTCTGTAAGTAAGTAGTTGGTTCACGTAAGCAGAAGAATCGTTTAGAAAATTACTTTCTTCGAGCAACAAATCGGTAGTTACGGCACTACCTAACTCTTTTTTAAGCTTCACATAATCGAACTTTTCGCGAGATAGTGCTAACGAACGCTCAAATACACTCAGCCTTTCTTTTTCGAGCACTGCGCTGTAATATCCCTGTATAATCGCCTGAATTGTATTTTGTACTACAATGGCCGCATTCCCTTCTGTATCGCGTTGCAGGTTTTCTAACCTCGATTTGGTCATTCTTGCTCTAAAACCATCGAACAAAGTCCAATTAAGCGCAACAGAAGGGCTGATCCCAACATTTATAATATCACCCCCAACAAAGGCCGTGGGGTTATCAATATTAGTTACCGTACTCGATTGATTGAGAGAAAGCGATAAGGTTGGCAGAAAACCTGCTTCTCCAATTGTATTATTATTTCTAGCAGCTTCAATGTTCTTAGCTTCTATTTTAATATCGTAGTTGTTCGCTAGCCCAGTTTCAATGGCCTCGCCTAGCGATAGTTTTTCTTGCCCAAAAGCCGTGGAAGCAAGCCATAAAAAAGATAAAGTAAGTATGATTGATTTCATTTTTGATTTCCCTTTAATGATGATTGAAATGCAGCTTTAATCTAAGTAGAAAGCGATTGAGGCTTGTAAAAGACTGTTTCTATAATTTCCTGAGTCTACCGTCAGGCTACTGGCTTCGTCGATATAATTGGTGAAGTTAAAGTTATATCGGAGGTTAAAATCTACCTTTTTATGGAAGGTAAAACCCACTCCTAAGAGAATGCCTGCATCTAAACTGTTGAGGCCGTCGGCAATGTCAATTCTGTCGTCTGTAGTTCTGTCATACTGCCCTCCTGTGCCTTGCAACTCTCCTTTCAACAAGAAAGCAGCTCTTGCCCCTGCTTCTAAAAATAGCCCGGTGTTTTGCGAGGGGTAATATTTGAAGGTAATTGGGAGGGCAAGGTAGTTTTGTTTCGTGGCAATAGTTAAGCCGGAGTCGAGCAGTACGCCGGTTTGTAGGGTTTCTTCGTCTTGTTGCGCTCCTTGTTTAGAGTAAGCAAGTTCTAGCTGAACAGATGCCCTGTTGTTGAATCTTCTGCCATACAGCACTCCTATGCGCAAGCCTATTAAGGCAGAGGTTCCTTCGGCATCGCCAACGAAATTGCTAATGTTGGCCCCAACTCTAAAACCATAGTAGTTTTTACTGAAGAGGGAATCGGCAAAGAAACGAGGTTGGAAAAGCTTAAATTGGTTTTGGCTTCTGTTTTCGAGGGGGATTTTATTAAGTGTTTTATCGAAAGTTTGTGCTTGTATTTGTACTGTGCATAGGCACACTAATAAAAATCCGAATGTGTGTTTAATTTTCATTTTGGTAGATGAAATTTCAATAAGTTGATTTGATTGTAAAGAGTAAAATTGAAATCTAAATTTTAAGCCTAAAGAAAAACTCTTGGGAGAGTATTTATAGGCTTAAAACTTAAGTTAATATTTCTAAGTACTCAGATGAGGTTAAGTATCAGTTACTTATAAAGTAAAGCACTTGAAATGAGTACGTTATAATTCGCCATTTGTAATTTAGAATTGAACAATGGAACATTTATTTAGTACACTAACTCGGCTTGTTCGGCTTTGTTAGGATTTTCTGTATTTGCAGCTATTTTATCTTTCTCTGCATTGGTGTTGTCTTCTTGGTTTTTGGCAGATTTCTTTATATCAATTAGCACTCGTTCTACCTCTTCGGGGGTCGGTTTTTTGCCAGTCCATAACCACTTCGCCCACACTCTTATATCGTTATAAATTACAATGAGCACCGGGAAGAAAAGTAAAATAATGAACGTGCCTATCAGTACCCCATAAGCCACCGAAATAGCCATCGGGATAAGGAATTGTGCTTGGAAACTCTTTTCGAGAATAAGAGGATATAAGCCTAATACTGTAGTTAAAGAGGTGAGAATAATTGGCATAAAACGCGAGATGCCTGCATCGTAAGCAGCCTCACCTACTTTCATTCCGTCTTTTAAGTTTCGGTTGTATTTGTCTAAGAAAACAACTGCATCGTTAATAAGTACTCCCGAAAGGGCTATCATTCCCCAAGCACTTAGTAGCGAAATAGGGAAACCGGGATGCTCTGAGTTGAACAATACTGCTCTGAAAGACTCTAAACCATGTCCCCAAGCAGAGCCTATCCAACCGATGGGTATCATGCTAATTACCAAAATTGCCTGATAAAACGAGCGGAAGGTAATCATGATAAGAATAACGATGATTAGGAAGGCGCCACCAAAGAAGAGGACTAACTCTACCAAAGCTTTGTTGCTTTCTTTGGCTTGTCCACCACTTTCAGTTTTTACTGCGGGAAACTTGGCAAGCAATGTAGGAACAATTTCGGTATTAATTTTTTCTAAAATAGGAGGCAATTCTTCGTACGGATTGGCAAGCTCTGCATCTACAGTAACCGTTCTGTTGGTTTGGTAATGCTGAATATCTGCCACTCCTCTTTCAATGGAGTAATCTACGAGGTCTTTAAAATAATACTCATTTTCGCCTTGCTTCAGTTTCATGTTTTCGAGCTGGCCTAGTGAAAGCCTGTCAGATTTAGGGTAGCGAATCCACACACGTAGTTCGTCTTTGCCTTTTTGGAAACGCTGTACCTCCTCGCCAAAAAAGCCTTGGCGGATTTGCTTGGCTATTTCCCCTTGCGAAAATCCTAGGAAATAAGCTTGTGAGTTCAAATCCATCTGGAGTTCTCTGTTGCCAATATTGTTGTCGTCGTTTACTTCTTTCAACTGCTCCATTTTTTGGAGTTCGCTTTTCAGATATGCAGTGGCTTTGTCTAACTCGTTGGCATCTTTACTCATAATTTTAACGGAAACAGGCTTGCCAAATCGGTTTACGTTCCCAATAGAAAGTTTTTCTGCTTCGGGTACATCGCCTATTTTTTTTCGCAGTCGGTTAATAATTTCCACGTCGCTAATGTTGCCATCTTCGCGGTAAAAAAGTTGAACCTGACCTACATGGCTTCCACTTCCTAAACGAGAAGAACCTACACTTGCAAAAGTGGTTTTTATGGCATCGATAGTATCGCCAGAAGCGGCGTTCATTTCTTCGTTTACCTCCCAGATATACTCTTCAAATTGTTTCACATACTCTTCGGCAACTTTCTCGCGCGTACCGGGCTTAAAAGCAATATCAACACTTACAGAAAAGAAAGGGATTTGAGGGAAGAAAGTCGCTTTAATGAACCCTCCTCCTAATAAACCAAAGGTGATTGGGAACAAAGCGAACACTACTGCCGCTGTAATGTACTTATTGCGTAGGGTTATCTTTAGTAGGCTGCCATAAATGTTGTAGCGCATAAAATCTATGAAGCGATTAATGTGCCCTCTTACCTTTGAGTCCTTGCTTTTTACCCGCAATACGTGTTCGCTTGCTAAGTGTGCTGGCAATACAAAGAACGCTTCAATTAACGAGAATCCTAAACTTGCAATTACTACTACTGCTAAATCTCTTAAGAAGCTAAAACTCTCTAAGTATAATAGCGGGGCGAAAGCTACCATAGTAGTAGTTACAGAGGTAGTTACTGCGGGTAACACTTCTAGCGTACCGTCAATGGCAGCTTGTTTCGGTGTTTTCCCTTTTTCGAAGTGAGAAAATATGTTTTCGGCAATTACAATTCCGTCATCTACCAAGATACCCACCACGAGAATCATCCCGAAAAGCGAAATCATGTTGATGGTAAAGCCAATGAATGTTCCCAAAATAAACATTCCTAAGAACGACGATGGAATCCCCCATGCTACCCATGCAGAAAGTCTGGTACTCAAGAAAAAACCTAATACCACTAGTACCAAAACCAAACCTATCATTCCATTGCTCACGAGCATATCCAAACGCTGCTGGAGCATATCCATAAAACTAAAATTTACTTCTAAATTAAGTTGAGGGTGTTTGGCATTGTATGCGACCACGTATTCTTCAACAAAGTCAGAAATTTCTTCTAAGTCTTCTGTAATGAGTTTATCTACTCTTACAAAAACTGCTTGTTGGCCATTCATGGTAGAGTAGTTGGGCACGTCGGCAAACTTCTCTTGAACTGTTGCAATATCTTTCAGCAATAATTTGCTACCGTCGGCATTGGTTCTAATAATGATATTTGCAATTTTCTCTGCTTCGGTTTTCTTTCCTCTAGAGCGAATTAAAATTTCTTCTGATGACGTTTTAATTGAACCTCCAGAAATATCGCGGTTATTGCCTCTTACCGCAGCAGCCACTTGGTCGAAGGTAAGGCCAAATTTATTGAGCGTTCCTTCCGGTATTTCGATAGAAATTTCGAGGTTAGGGAAACCCATAATAGACACCTGAGACACCTGACCAGAAGCAAGCAGTTCATCCTCTATCTCTTCTGCATGCTTTTGTAAGTCGTAGAGGTCGGTGTTTTCGTTGCCCGATAGCCCTAGCCAAGAAACCGTTTGGGTATTTCTTCGCTTAAAAATCACAGGGCGTTCGGCTCCTGCGGGGAACGAACTAATTTGATCTATTGCATTTTTAACTTCGGTATAAACCTCTTCTCGGTCATAATTTTCAAGTACTTTAATGCTAATACTTGCTCTGTTTTCAGAAGAAGTTGAATTCAGTTCCTCTACTCCTTCTAAGTTTCTGATGGCTTCTTCTACAATTTGAGTAACGCCTTCTTCCATTTCTTGAGGGGAAGCTCCTAGGTACGAAACGGAAACCGTTAAAAAACGTGATTCTCGCTCAGGGAAAAAAGTTTTCTTGGTCTGATACAATGAAAATCCTCCAATAATTACCGTAAGGGCAATCACGATATTGGGCATAATTCCATTGTTTACAAAAAATTTGACAGCTCTCCGCATAATGCTTTACTTGATGGGTAAAAAGTTATTTCGTGGTTTGGTTACAGCTAAGCGATAACACTAAACATTGTCTTCGTCTTCTTTATTATTTACTTTCTCGGGGTTTTTTGCTGTTTTTTCTTCTTCTTTCAGCCTGAATACTTTCATGCCTTCGTAAGCACCAATCATCGGTTCAACAACCAACTCATCCCCCAATTGTAACCCTGAAACAATGGCTGTTTCGGCATTTAATTTATGGATATTGATGGTTCGGACGCTTAAAAGGCTATCTTGTTGAAGTGTGTACACTTTTTCGTTGCCTACTAATGCTGCTCTTGGAATTTCCATCGCATTTTCTACTCTTGAGCCGGGCATCGTAGCTTTTAGGTACATGCCTTCGTAAATCTTGTTTTTGTCGGATATCACTTGAATAAACACATCCAATGCTTGCGTATTTGCATTTAAGACATCTCCAATTCTTACTACTTTCCCTTTCCATGCTTGATCACCAACTTCTGTTTGTACTTCTACAACAGAGCCTGTTTTTACCCACTTAATATCGTTAGGATTTACGGCTACATTTAATTCTAAAGCACTTGTTTTAAGCGTTTTAGCAATTTTATTTCCTGGGTTTACAAAAGAACCAATTTGCATGAGCACTTCAGAAATTGTTCCTGAAAACGGTGCATATACTTTATGTTTTTTAAGGTTTTCTTCAGTACTTTTTATGGTGTAATAAGCATTGTAGATATTCTTAGTGGCTAAGAATGTTTTCTCTTGCGAATTCTTATGCTTCGGGAGTTCGGGAAGAGGCTTGTCTACTTCAATTGCGTTAAAATAACTTTGCCAAGCGGGGTAGCTTTCTGCAAAATCAATTTTAAAATCGGGGAGAATAGAGGCAATATCTTTCAAGAAAGAACTTTTAGAGGCTTGAAGCCTTAAACGAGTTTCTGTGTCGTCAACCTTAAAAAGTAATGCGCCTTTTGCAAAATTTTGCCCTGCCCTTAAAGAAACATCGCCTTGCAGCATTTTACCCGATACTTCAGCGGTAATATCTAGTGGCAACGATGAATTTACCCTGCCGTAGGCTATTAATTCTGTAGGAATATTGTTGTATTGTACCTGTGTGGTTTTTACGTATCTTTTTATTTCTTCGGCTTTTGGCTTGGCAATTTCTTCTTTTTGCTGAGAGAGGAAATTCATAAGGAAAAATGAAAGTGCCAAAATAGCGAATACACTCCCTATGATAGTTAATTTTCTTTTCATTGCGATTTAGTTTTGATGGGGAAGATAAAAAAGTTTTTATCTCAACGTCAATCACATCGCCAATATATTATAAATATCAGTATTACAATAAGTTAAGAGTGTATTTTCAAAACCAAAAGGTGTTCGTTTACGTGCTATTTTGGGCTAATTCGCACAGGCAAATTTACTGTTAACTTTTACTTAACAAAGAGGAAGGAGGGGTTCTATTGGAGCATAAAGTGGTATTTCGAGTAATATTTATTTATTATTAATAACGTTATCAATAGACTCTTTCACTAAGCTTTCCATTACTAAATAACCTGCTTTATTAGGATGCACCAGATCGTTGGCAGTAGTATATTCTGGTACTTTTAAACCTCCTTCTCCGTCTTCCATTGGGGTGTAATAATCTAGGTAAGTATGCTTTTTTTCCTCCGCATAAGCTTTCAGTATTTGGTTGAGTTTCACTACTTTTTGAGCAGGTTCTAAGCCTCTTCGCCAAGGGAAATCTTTGGCGGGCAATACAGAACAAAGAATAACTTTAATACCATGATAATCTGCTAGTTCTGCCATTGTTTTAATGTTGTCTGCAATAATTTCTAGCGGAGTGTAGCCCGTATTTTGGGCGATGTCGTTAATTCCAGCTAAGATTACCACCACTTTAGGTTGTAGGGCAATTACATCGGTTCTGAACCTCAGAAGCATCTGAAAGGTGGTTTGCCCACTGATACCTCTGTTGATATAGCCATTTTCTTTAAAAAAATCTGGGCTGTAATCTTTCCAAGATTGGGTGATGGAGTTGCCCATAAAAACCACTCGATTTTCATCCGCTTTTGGCATTCCTAAACTTTCGTTAGATTCCTTGAAATATTCTAAATTAATCACCTCGGCTTGTACTTGCATTTTTTGGGCATATAATGGGTTAGACAGACAAAAAAACAGAAATAAATGTTTTAAATAATAAATTGGTTTCATAGCTGTGTTATCAGGGTTAAAATTCAGTAATTAATTTAGCTAAATATTTAGGCTCAACAAAAAAATTCTTAAAAGCCATAAAAATCAATCAGGTTATTTTAGAGCTTAATATTTAAAATTAGGCATAAAAAAAAGAGCACATATTATGTGCCCTCATTCTTACAAAAAGGAAAAACCTACATTTTCCTGACATATAAGTTATTACTCACCGATTCTAGCTCTTTTAAAACCCCTCCGTTCCCCGTTTTTCCTTTTAATAAATAGCCTACAATAGGATTTTCTTTTTTATTGAGGAAATTAATATCCAAATCGGTATAAACCTCTCCTGTAACAGTTTTTAAACGAAAACCGGCTTGATGACTTCCAGGTAAGGAAATATCTACCGAACCCGAAATTGATTTTACTGACATCTCTCCATAAAAATTCTTTATTTCTATATTTCCGAAAATTGTATTTAAATCTAAATAAATATTCTTAGGTATTTTTATTGAGTAAGTAATATTTGTTTTCTCATTTTCGTTGCTTATAATCTTCTGTAAAATCGCTTTTAACATAAATGCCGTTTCTAGGTCTCCTCCCGCTAGTGCCATCACGATTGCCTCATCTGTCATGTTTTTCGTCCTTTCAGCTAAGGTTACTAGGGTAAGTTGAAATTGTTATAGGGGCATTCCCTTTTTTTTATAAATTCGTAAACAAAAGGCTAAAAAGGTATTATCTCATCGTTGGTTCATGGGGTTTATAACAGGGGAATTAAAATTCACTCATTATTTTTGTGGTATAATATCTCAGCGAATAAAAAATTGCATAGATACGTTAATTACCTTGGCGTTCTTAAACGGGAAACTTGTACTATAAATTTGAAAAGTATTTAGTACTCTGAATCGGGTATGGTCTTAAAACATGAAAACATATAAGTATTTTATATTTCCGATAAGTGTATTTGTTTTTACAATTATTTTTCAATTTTCAACAAATGAAAAAATATATGAGTCGCTTATAATCTCCATTATTATTTCTGTGGTTACCATATTTTTACCTCCTTCCAAATTTTTGAATCGGTTGAAATGATGATGTAGCTAATGTTGGGTATTAGTTGTTCGTTTCTAAAGTAGAACATTAATTATTAATGTTTCCGATAAGTAAGATATTTCTCTACCGAAGTATTTACGCCGCCACAAACAATCACTAAAATACTTTCGCTGTTTTCGATTAATTCGGGGTGGAAATAGGGAACCGAAAGTGCTGCACCACAGGCTGGCTCTACTAATACATTGTATTCTTCTAAAAACTGAAGCGATGCATTAACAGCCTCTTTATCAGTCATTTTAAATGGGTTTAACTCAAAATGAGAAGCTAACTCTAAGGCTTTAGGCGTTACCTTTTTTGCCCCCAAGCTTGTGGCGATTGTATCTATTTTATTAAGCGTTATTATTTTTTTAGCATGATAACTTTCGTAGAAAGAAGCTGCACCTTCGGTTTCGGTGGTAATTACTTGGGTGTTTTTCCAATTATTTTTTAGCATTCCTTCTAATACACCGCAGAGCAAACCGCCTCCCCCTACAGAAAGAATAACAGTGTCGGGCTGTTTCATTTGTTGGGTGCATTCATCAATCATAGAGGCATGCCCTGCCCAAAGTAGTGGGTCATCAAAAGGCGATACGTACACCGCATTATTTTCAGCAGCAAGTTGCAGG
The DNA here is from genome assembly GCA_964521225.1 of uncultured Roseobacteraceae bacterium. GTDB lineage: Bacteria > Bacteroidota > Bacteroidia > Cytophagales > Flammeovirgaceae > CAYUJH01. Next base: position 407 of record CAZFQW010000035.1, on the reverse strand, counting down.
GCGTACTGATGCGCTTCGTCCCAAACTTCACCATATACCTCAACCAATGCCCCTAAATTCTCAATTTTTTCTACCATCAATGAGGGCGTAGTTTTGGGTACCACTACTTTTACTTCTGCCCCCATTTTTTTGCCTACATAAGCCAAAGAATAACCTGCATTCCCCCCCGAAGAGGCAATAAATCGGTTGTTCCCTGCTGCGATATGATGCCTGCAAAGCGTTTCCATTCCTCTAATTTTAAAAGAGCCCGAAGGTTGGTAACAATCCATCTTAAAAAAGATATTTCTATTTAATTGCTTCTTTAAAAAATGCGATTGAAAAACGGGGGTATTTAGGTAGAAATTAGTATTCATTTTTTGGCAACATTAATTGGTAGTGTTAAGTTATAAAGGTTTAGTCTTTAGAGC
>CAZFQW010000034.1:0-13735 GCA_964521225.1 uncultured Roseobacteraceae bacterium | reverse complement strand
TTTTACATATATATCGCCATTGTCGTTTACCGCAACGGGTAATGCCTTTGCGCTTTCTGTAAGGGCTGTTTCTGCTGTTTGCGTACCTGCGCTACAACCCCAAATTAAAAGGCTGCTCATAAGAATACTCAGTACCTATGAGTAGTAAATGGTAAATTTCATGTAGTAGTAATTTTTAATGAATGATATTGATACAACTGATTTTATTTTTTTTGTGTGGATAAGGATTTTTCAAAATTAAGAATGCAAAAAAAAGCACTTTATCAGTTAAACTATAAAGTGCTTTTTTACTACTGAGTTACAATGGCTAGTTCTCTTTTAGCACTCTTTTAACGGTAAACTTATCGCCTTGTACTGCCTTTAAAAGGTATAACCCGGCGGGTAAACTGCTAATATCTAAAGCGTATTTTAGCGTATTTCCGCTTTTAATCAGTGTAGTATTTTGAACTACTTTTCCGCTAATGGTGGTAAGTTCAAGTTGTACTGTTCCTAGCTTTTCGTTGGCTAACTCAAATTCAAAAAGACCTGTATTTGGGTTAGGAAATACCGAAACGCCATTCAATAAGTTGTCGTTATCGAGTGCGGTAACTCTGAAAGTTCCCACAGAAAAACTAGAACAGCCCGATAGCGAAGTGGCAGTTAACGTAATTGTAAAATCGCCTACTTTGTCGAACAAAACGCTGGGATTCTGTTCGCTACTCGTTTGCCCATTTCCAAAATTCCATTCCCATGCCACTGCGTTGGTGCTGAGGTCGGTAAACTGAATGGATGCGTTGTTGCGAATATCTACAGAGTCGATGCCTATTGAAAACGCTGCAACGGGCAGGGTATCTACTACAATGCTAATAGGTGCTGAGGTGTTGGAACAACCCCGTTCGTTATCGGTAACGGTTACAGAATAACTACCCGATTCGGTTACTGCAATGGTGCGAGTGGTTGCGCCATTGCTCCACAGGTATGCGTCGGCTAGTTTTGCCACTAGTAAGGTGGTATCTCCTTGGCAAAACTGCGTTCTTCCTCCAATGGTAACGCTAGGGTTGGCCCTCATTCTGATATTTATTGGGGTGCGCAGGCTTTCAATGCCATTTTGGACTGCCGCTACATACATTACAGTATCGTCTGCTAGGGGTGTGGTGTTGTAGGTAGCCCCGGTAAAGAAGGGTTCTCCTACAAATTGCTCTGCATACCAACGGAAAGCAGGGGCACCGGAGGCTATTATTTCTACCGATTCGCCTATACATTGAGGGCTAAAACTAATGGTTGGTTTAGGGATATTGAACGTTTGATTATACATTTCATCGGCTGCTTTTGCTGAGTTGAGGATGTCTTCGAGGTTATCACCTGCATGGATGGCAAAGGCAACTTTTATTTTCTCGCCCACAGGAATGTTATAAGGCCCTGAGCCTACCGTGTGGCTCATATCGTTACCATTGGCAGCAGGGGTACTTACGTGTGTAAGCACCGTTGTTCCGCTAGAGAGGCTTCTAAACTTTTCGTTGTTGGTAAATCCGTCGTAAATGCCAAATGGGTTTCCTGTTATATCTTGGTTGTTATTAATTGGAAAATAGTTGGGTTCGCCTGTAAGCACTTGGATTCCTCCAAAAATTGTATCGGTAAAGTTTGTATTAAAAATATATCCTAGGCGGTAGTCTGCGTTCCAATCGGCAGAGTCTCTTGAGCCAATGTCCCAATCGGCATAAAGCCCCACGTAAAAGTTGTTGATATCGGCAGTTCCCTTATTCAAAATATCGTATTCCATCATCACATACTGATCGTTGGGGTCTTCGGAAAACACTAGCGAGCGGTAGTCGATAGTTACCTTAGATTCCGTTTGTGCCCTGTCGTTGTCGAGTGAGCCGAATACTTCAAAAACGGAGCGTTCTCCCGGAGAAGCAGATAACAGCGGGGAGGTGCTTCGGAAGTGGTCGTCGATAAGCCTTGTGCCATTGGCGAGGGTATCGCCCCTAATAGCAGAGGACATATCTGCCGATGAAGTGCCCATCATCAGCCCCATTTCGAAGAGGATACCAATTTCTTGGAAAATGAAGCCTAGTCCCTCCTCTCCTTCGCCAAAATCTCTGAATCCGAACCTTCCGTTGTTGGGTAGGGAAGTACTTACTAAATTTCGTTCGATATTTACTACGGACGGATTAATGCTAATATCCAAAAACTGATAGTTGTAATAGTTTTTATCGGTGATGTCTAACCGCATTTTTAAGTTTAAATCTTGCCCGGCAAAATCTGACACTTTATACATAAATGGTTGCAGTCCGTTGTTAATAGTTTGCCCTTCTGCCATAGTGCCTAGTTTTAAATTGGTGCTAATTGGCGTAATAAAGGGACTGCCTAGTTCTAATTTGGCTTCTAATTGTGGGCTAGAAGGGAAAAGATAATTGATAAAATCGCCAGTAACCACAATGGTGTCGCCAGGTTGTATGTTTTCGTTGCCTTTCGTATTTGAAATTACGATGTTCTCGTAGATAATGCCAGGCTTTTGTTCTGTTAAAGCGGCAAAAACATTGAGTTTCCCGGTGCCCAAACTCCTGATTGTATTCCCCGATAAATTATAGATGGAAGGATCTGCCGTTACTTTGAGTTGTTGCCTAATTTGCTTTGCGGTAAAGTTGGGGAAATGTGCTCTTAAAAGTGCTGCTGCCCCCGCTACTATTGGCGAGGAAAAGGATGTTCCTTGCAGAGAGGCATAATCTCCTTCAAAATTAGTGGTCAAAATTTCGGTACCGGGCGCTGCAATATCTACCGTTACGCCCGTATTAGTGCCGCCACCACCGCCAAAATTAGCTTTTCTATCGTTTCTATCTATTGCCGCTACATTAATTACATTGGGGTAACTCCCCGGATACTGAGCTTTTGAACTACCATCGTTCCCTGCGGCTGCTATCAGTACTATGTCCTCATCTTCTGCTGCAACTCGAATGATTTCTTCGGCTATATCGCTTCTAAAAAACCCTCCCCAAGAAAGGTTCATCACATCCACCTTTCTCTCGGTTAAATAAGCCACCCCACTGTAAGCATTAAAAATTCTTCCGTCGTTATCTCGTTGGTTATCGAAAGTATGTTTTGTAGAGAGAATTTTTGAGTTGAACCCTACACCCGCAATGCCAAGCTCATTGTCGGTATCGGCAGCAGCACATCCTGCCACCCATGTACCGTGCGAATTTGTTCCTCCTACAAATATCTGTGGGTCGTTGTCTTGCCGTGGGTTTAGGGTATCTTTCCCGGCAAAATCCCATCCGAGCACATCGTCAATATAGCCGTTTTCATCGTCGTCAATGTTGTTATCTGGAATTTCTTTTTCGTTAATGTAAAACTTCGACTGCAAATCGGGGTGGTTAAAATCTGAACCGGCATCCACCACTCCTATTACAATTTGGTCGCTGCCTTTGGTAACGTCCCACGCCTCTATTGCCCTTATGCTTTCAAGATAATACTGATCGGTAAGGCGAGTATCCGATGGTTGAAATGCCAGTTTATAAACTATATCGGGTTCAACATACTGAAATACTCCTAAAGTTTTCAATTCTGTAATCGCTTGGTGCAAGGGAGTGCTGGCATCGTAATCTATATGATAGAATAAAGAAACATCCACTCCCGAAGGATTATAAGCCCTTCTGCTATGTTTTCTTATGAATTGATTGTTGTATACTTTCTTTGACTTTATTTTCAGTTTTTGGAAAGATTTTACTGTTTTTGCTGACCTCTTCGCAGGGGTGTTTAATACGTCTCTGTATTGAGGTTTCAGTTTTACATATAATTTACCTGGAACGTAATCTAATCCCTCATAAGGATTGTCATTCACTAAACCAGTTTTGTCTTGGGCATTTACAGCCAACCCTATAAATAATGATAAGATTAACAGCAGGTAGTTTTTGAACATAAGATGATTGTTTAAAGTAGGTAACAAGTTTTTATAACCGCTTGATATTAATATCAGTTTGCCTAAACTAATAAATATAAGGAATTGATGAATTGGTAACCCGTTAATATCCCGCAATTTGATGGCAAATTCAGGCATAAAAAAAGGTTAAACTGTGCAGATTAACCTTTTCGTTTTACCAAAAATAGCTTTTTCTATTCTTTGATGATTTTGAAGGTTTTAGTGTCCACCTTCAGAAGATATATTCCTTGCGGTAAACTTTCTGAATGAATGGCATTCATACCGCTTGATAGTACACCTTCTTTTACTAGCCTCCCTTCTAAGGTGATGAGCTGAAATTTAGTCGCATTTAACTCGCCCTCAATAAATAAACTATTTTTAAACGGGTTGGGAAATACGAGGACTTCCTCTGCTTCAATTGCATTTTCAAAGCTAGTAACTACAGGCTCTTCTGCCTCAAATTCCAATTCTTCTAAAAGCCCTTTGGGCGATAAATCTTTCCCTACAAAACCAGGATAGTCGGGGGCATAACGGTTCATCCTGAAGGTGATATTATCGTTTATCCCAACAATAGTACCCTGTGGTACTGGCTTGCCTGCCATTAGAGGCACTCGGTATTCCCAAACGATTTTCCCTTGGCTGTTAAGCTCGTAAGCATAGCCAAATCTGCCAGAAAATATTAAAGTGTTTCCATTTTCAAAAAGCTGAACACTTGAAAGCCCTGTTGAATAGGAGATAATCGGCTTTTCGGGATGACTATATACTTTTTCTATAAGGCTTTGAGGGTTTTCTGCGGCAATGAGATATTGGTTGGCATCTTTTATTGTGTTTAATAGAACACCCACCGAAGTGGTATCGGGCATTCTGTTATTAAATAGTGCTATCTTTCCAAAATTTGCAGTGCCCTCAGCCGTATTAGGTTCAACCCAGTGCACATCGTGCTGAAAAAACAGTAATTGTTCATTCGGCTGAGTTAAATACGTTTTATCGTTTCCGAAGCGGAACAACAGTTCTCCTCCCCTACCTGCATTTCCGCCGACATCCGTTTTGGCTTCTGCTGTGGTAGTGCTGTGGTCAATTACCCATAACTCGTTAAAGTGAGGAACTGACAAGACGATTTGATCTAATACAGGATTGTAATCTATTGAATTAATATGCAGCCAATCGGGGTTGCCGTCGTGTTCGTCGTAGTTGAGGTTAATTTTTCCTGCATTTTGTTGTAAATTGCCAAAATTAGGTTTCGTTGGAAACTTGTCTTGAACTAAGTGGTTCCAAACGTGCCACTCCCATACAATTCTATTTTCCACAGGGTTCCATTCTAAAATCATTTCAGATAGAAGAAAATCTTGTGCGAAAAGAGCGGTGTCTCTTCCCGCTTCTACGGCTTCTTCTTTGGAAAATTTTTCCCAAGCAATCATTAAAATATTTCCGTTAGGAAGTGGTGCTACGTCGTGGTGCAACCTCGCTTTTTCGTTGTTCAGTGTGTAAGAGTGTAGTATTTCCCCTTCCCAAGCAACAACATCTACCGTTTCACCAGCCCCTCCTGCAAAAATGGGGTCATCGCGGGTATCGGGTCTTTTGCATCTTACTAAGTTGCCATTGGGTAGGATGTAAACACCGTTGCCCGGAACAAGCCCATCTACATCGTCCCAGTAATGAAGAAGCTGCCCAGTGTTATCTAACAAAAATATTTTTTCTTGGTTATGAGGAAAAATAAGGTTGTAGCCTTCGTAAACAGAGGGCGATGTAGAAATTACCCCTACCGTATTTTGAGCCGATAAAGAACCGCCCAAGAAAGAACAAAAACAGATTAGCAATATGCCGTATATCTTATGAGAATTGGTGTAAAAAGTTGTCATAACTCATTTCGCTGATTTTAAAAAACAAAAAAATAGTAGAGTTCGTCTAAAAAAAAGGGTTAACAAATCAATGCTAACCCTTTTCTCTAAATTAGTATTTTAAATTACAATGATTATTGCAATGTGATTGGCCAGTTTCCACTAGGATATAAAATGGTTACTGAACCAGTCTCACCATAGGTGTTTGCCCAATCAATTTTCCATTCGTTACCCGAAATAGTTGAAACGTACGTCCAAGTATCGCCATAAACATCGGTAAAACCAGAGAAGCGGACATTTGTACAAACATCTGTAAATGTTAAAGTAGTACTGCCTGCGACACCGCCACCATAACATTGCCCATATCCACCAAAGCTCCAATCAGAGAATCTGTAAACACCCCCACCAAGGGCAATTACATCTACAGAACCTGAAGCCGAAGCACCACACCAAATATTAGTGCTTTCGTAAGAGTAGCTGCCCGTTAAGTCAGACGGACAAGCAGCAGGCAACGTAAAGTCGAAGTGTCCTTTAAAAGCAGTACCTCTAACCGCTGCGGAAGAGTTATCGAAACCAAACACTCTACCATCATCTAAAGTAATGAAGCCTTTAAAGATAAACTGATCGCCGGCTGCAATATTGGCAAACGATAAACCCAAGGCAGAAAGGATTTCTGCTCCGGTAATTGTAACACCCGTAATTGCTACCTGTCCAGATTCTGAGGTTGTAAAGTCAGAAGGACCAAAGCTTCTGAAACTAGAAACAGTTTTGTCGTTACCCGATACGGCATCGTACACCAAATCTAACTTATACTCCACTACATTTTTCCCATTATTAATATCTTTAAACTCTACTGAATAGGTATAGCTAGATGAATTTGCCGTGCTTTCATTCAATACGTTAATGAGTTTACTAGACTCGCTAAGCAACTGAATTACCGCTCCTTTGCCGGAATCCTCAAAAGTTAGGACTGGCTTTAAGCTGTCGTCTGCACAACTAAAGAGGAAGAGCAGCGACACAAAAAATATTTTTTTATTGAATTTCATAATTATTTCAATTTTTCTGGTTAGTAAAGATTTACACTTCCATTATCCCAAAATACGGGTACTGTATGGCTGGCTTTCTGAGACATACTGGCATTTCTGTCAACATTTACCTGTGGGTAGTAGAACGAACGAGTAAACTGACCTGGATCAAGCTCTAAAGGAGGTGCCATGTTGTTAGGTTTGCCCGTTCTGCGGTACATATTGTAAGCCTCTACACCGTTACCCCATAGTGCTATGTAGTATTCTTTCATCAGAATATCTAACTTTCCATCGGCCCCCGCAGCATCGTATTGTGCTAATACATAATCTACATATTCTTGGACATCTGCACTCGTAGGTACAAACGCTTCTCTCACACCTATAAGTACTCCTCTCTGATTGATTTGTCCGTTGAAGGTAGCAGGGTCTCTACTTTCAAAGCCTTGTACTTTGGCAATCGATTTTTCCATACCGCTTTTCAATAATGCCCTTGCATCGTCATTAGTACCCAATGTTAAAGCAGCCTCAGCTCTCAAGAAATCTGTATAAGAAGATAACATGATTGGCCAAATGCCTTGCCCTTTTGCACCTGTTACCCCTTGCTGTTGTTGATTATCAAATGAATTGTTATCGAATAACCCTCCGAAAGGATATAAACCATAAACGGTTCTCAAAGGACCATCTGGCGGAATACCCTCATTATTCATGTGATCACGACCTAAATAGCCATCCCCCGGGAAAGCAATACAATAGGGTAATTGTGAATCAACCGCATCGTAGTACGAAGGTTTCGCCGATTGATCGGGGAAGTTCGAGAAATGACAAGAGTATTCGTTAATGCTTAGTTCGTCTGCTTTTTCTACTTGGCGATAGAAATAATACCTGATACGAGGATCCACCACAGGATTACCATTAGCATCTAACTTATCAGCTCTAAGCAACCACATATAATAGTTCGACATATAATCTCCATCATTTACTTCGTAGCTATTGTTGTAACGAGGATGACGAGAGTTTGGATTGTTTCTATTGGTTCCGTAAGAAAACTGAAAGTCTTCTGCTGGTGTATCAATTAAATTTTGCCCTATTAGGCTATTAATAGTAGACGACGCACTCGGATCTACCAAGCGAGTAGTAACCGCAGCACGTAACTTTAAGGTATTCGCAAAAGCAATCCAATTGGCTGTATTGCCATCGTAAAAATTATCGTAAGCCAAAGGCGGTGCGTCAGGAGTTTGTAAAAGCGCAATAGCCTCGTCTAATAGAGCAATTGCCGCAGCGTAAACACTTGCACCGTTATCTGCAGTTGGAGAGATTACATCTGTTCCTTTTGTTGCATCGGTGAAAGGTACATCGCCAAATACATCTACCAATAAAAACATAGTATATGCCTTTAAAACTTTGGCAGTTCCTTCGTGAATTGCTAATCCTCTTTCTTGCGCAATAGGAGTTAACGCATCAATATCTGTCCATACACCCTCGTAAATATTTGTCCAAAACCCATTAAACGATTGCTGATTATGTGCATTTTCGTACTGATATGCACTGGTGTTAGAAATCATCCTTGCAGTAGAAGCAGGCTGATACCATGCGTTATCCATAATAAAGCCCATATCCAATTGAATACGGTTGTATAAGTCATTCACCGTGAGATTTGCAGGGGATACCTGAACAGGGCTATTCAAATTTTCGTCTAAGGCATCACAGGCGGAGAAGCCTATGATGCACGACATCAATAAAATCTTATATATATTTTTCATCATAATTTCTTTTTAATTGCTCAACGAAATGATTAAAAAGTAACATTTAACGTCAGACCATAACGTTTTGCTGTTGGCGCTGTTCTGAAGTCGAAACCACGACCGTTACCTACACCTAAACTCAATACTTCAGGGTCATAATTGATTCCTTTGGGGAAGTTAGGCGCATTGTACCATAGGTTCTCGCCAGAAAGGGTTAGTCCTGCACTGCCAAAAGGCGTTTTGTTTAGGATAGACTTTGGTAAGGCATAAGAGATTGATACTTCTCGCAATCTCAATACGGTAGCATCAAAAACGCCTCCTTTATCTGCTCCGAAATAAGCATCGAAGAAGGTATCTCCTGCGTAAGATTGGATGTCGTTAGGAGTTCCATCGCCTTTTACCCCCGGAAGTACCACAGGTAAGAATCTGTCAAAACCTGTATCGGTAGTATTCCCACGTGCCATTAGAGCTTGGATAGTTGAAGAGTAGATGTCTCCTCCGTGAATGTAGCTCCATTGGAAACCTAGAGACAGCCCCTTCCAAGTTAGCGTATTAATCCAGTTGACAGTGAAGTCGGGGTTGGGATTACCAATAATCACTGAATTATTGTTTTCTGTATAAGAACCTTGTCCGTTTACTAGCAAGTTACCATTGTCATCTCTGTTAAAATCAGTACCCAACATTGCCCCATAAGGTTCTCCTGGTATAGCTACGTTGGCTAAGTTAGTATAACCAGCTATGATTACTTGATCTACACCCGATATAATGCTTTCCACCGTAGGTACATTACGCGTGAAGTTCACCGTAGCGTCCCATTGGAAAGCCGATGTTTTTACAGGTGTAAAGTTTAAACCAAATTCAACCCCTTTGTTGGTTACTTCTGCCCCGTTTACTGTGGTAGTAGTATAACCCGTAGCAGGATCTAGCGGAAGGTTGATGATTAAATCTTTAGAATTTTTGTTATACAACGATAAATCTATTCCGATTCTTCCTTTTAAGAATTGTGCCTCCAATCCAAATTCTAATTCTGAATGAAGTTCAGGTGCTAAGTTAGGATTTCCTAATGTTGCACTTACAGTGTTGGTATTCAACTGTGTTCCAGCATTGGTTACAAATACGTTAGTAGAGGCATTCAGAATTGACCTTGTTCTGTAAGGATCAGGATACCCCGCAGAAGTACCATAACTTACACGAACCTTTGCATAATCAATAATACCGTTATCTCTCAAGCTTGGGATAGCCTCAAACGGTAAGAAAGATAAACTCGCTGAAGGATATACAATAGAGCGATTGTCTTTTTCGAGCGTAGAAGTTTGGTCGTTTCTAGCTTGTAGGTTCAAATAAATAAAATCGCCATAACCCACTGTAGTAGTAGCATATATCCCTAGCGTATGTTCTTCTGAGTAAGCAGTAAATGCTCTTTGGTTTACAAACTTATCGTGTGCAAAAAGGTTGAACACAAGCTGTTGAGTACTACTAGTACCGGTTAAGTCAAGTTTTTGAACACGGTAGTTTAACCCTACAATACCGCTGAAACTCAAACCATTATCTAAACGCTTGTCGTAGATTAAGTTCGCTACGTGGTCTGTCCAAACACTTTTTCTTACTATCGTGTTGTAGAAGCCATCGCTATCGCCTGAACCACTTCCTTTATTTACTTTTTGCTCATTCGTTTGCGTGTAATTATCTAAAGAGATGCGGTACTGTGCGCTTAACCAATCTGTAATTTTATAATCTAACTGAAGGTTAGAATAAAATCTTTCAATATATTCTTCGTCTGACTTATTATTTAAGTTCCAACGCGGATTTTCAATTACTGAACCTCTTCTGTAGTACACATTAGAGCCATCAATTGGCGATTGATAAGGCAAGTTCATTAAGTCGATAGAACGAGGCGTAAATAATACGGCTGCGAATAAGCCATCGCCTGCGCCACCAAAGGCAGGGTTAGTAATCGGTCTTCTAATGTCAGAATCTACATAGTTAAAGTTACCTCTTACTTTAAGTCCATTCTCTAATTCCGTTTGTAAACCTAAACCAAAGTTGTGTTTTTTCTGGAAGTTAGAAGATCCTCCTCCACGTTGTTCGTCTAAATCAGGAAGAAAACCTTCGTCGCTCAAATAAGAGTAAGAAGCACTCACAGAAGAATTATTCCCTAAATTACGAGAAAGAGAAACAGAAGTGTTGTTGGTAAGCCCTGTTGCAAAGAAGTTTTCTACTCCTTCGTAGGCTCTATAATCATAACGCTGACCAATAAACTCAGGGAAATCATCATTATAACGTGGCTGATCGTAAGGATGGTCGATTGTTCCGTTTTCGTCTATCCCATTAGACCCTCTAGTATCAAAATCAGGTCCCCAAGTAGAAAAGAACCAACCAAAGTTTCCAGAGAATCCATTTCCATAACGGTTTTGGTAATCTGGTATATTGGCTACCTGAGTAGCAGAAATTTGTTGCGTAAACGAAACTTCAAACCCTTTTTGTGAGGTAGATTGAGAACCATTCTTAGTGGTAATCAAAATAACGCCGTTTCTTCCTGCTTCACCGTAAAGTACGGTAGCTGAAAGACCTTTCAGGATGTTTACACTTTCAATGATTTGTGGATCTAAATCTAAGAAACGAGAAGAGGCTTGCGCACCACCACTCGCAAAGTTGCCATCTTGGTTGGTATCTGTATTCATCGGAACACCATCTACCACAAATAATGGCTGGTTAGAACCTGTAATTGAAGAGTAGCCTCTGATAATTACGTTTGTACCCGAACCTGCTAAACCCGAAGTTTGAACGATATCAACACCGGTTGCTTTTCCTCTTAGAAGTCTTGAAACGTCTTTTTGAGTTCTTGCTTGTAAATCTTTGGAACCTACAGCAGCAACCCCATAACCTAAAGAAGCTTTGTCTTGAGAAATACCTAAAGCCGTTACGACAACCTCTTTGATAATCTCTGCATCTTCGTCTAAAGCAAGGTCAATTTTGGTTTGACTTCCAATTTCAACTTCTTGCGTTTTAAAGCCTACATAGGAAAAAACCAATGTAGATACATTCGATGGAACTGAAAGTCGGTAGTTCCCATCAATTCCAGTAATACTACCGCTGGTAGTACCCTTGGCAACAACAGACACCCCCGGCAAGGGAGTTCCATCGGCAGAGCTTGTTACGGTCCCCGTAACAACGCGATCTTGCGCTATTGCTAACGTGCTGAAAAACACGAACAATAGCATCGAGAGTAATTTTCGATGCATAAATAAATTGTTGTGGTTTAAAATAATTTAGTTGTAGTATTTAACACTATATTAATAGTATTGAAGCAAACATAAGATTTATTCATTCAAATGCAGCACTTGACATTTATATTTTTTTTAACAATGGTTAACCGATGCAGCTGTTTACTGGTAATTCCCCTAAAATGGGGGAGGCAATCTGTTTATCACAGAAAAATATATTGACTTATATCTAAAAAGCGATACTATCACTAAATAGTATCGCTTTTTACAGTATAAACTTACCTTCTAAATTAACCTTATGCTCCTCTTTGACTTCGATTCCAATCAACTTTAGAGAGAGTAATGATGATTTCAGTTCCTGAAAAAGTATTTTATATAAACAAAAATGCAGATGAATTGCATAGTAACCTCAGCAGAATTTCTTAGTTTGAATGAGATAAATTATAGCGAAGTTGAAAGGTTCTTGTAAATTTGTGGTTCTAAATTTTAAAATAAAGCAGTAAATCGCCTCATATAACATAAAAAACACAAGGCTATTCAATTTTACATATACCAACACATGATTTTATCTGACAAACAAATACAAGAAGAAATTGATAAAGGGACTATTTTAATAGAACCTTATAATCCTGCGTGCCTTGGAACTAACTCTTACGATGTACACCTAGGAAAATATTTAGCTACTTATAAAGACGATGTACTAGATGCCCGCAAACACAATGAAATAGAGGTGTTTGAAATCCCTGTAGATGGCTTTGTATTGCAGCCTAGTGTATTGTATTTAGGGGTTACGCAAGAGTACACAGAGACACTTGCCCACGTACCGTTTTTGGAAGGCAAATCGAGCGTAGGGCGATTGGGGATTGATATTCATGCAACCGCAGGAAAAGGCGATGTAGGCTTCTGCAATACTTGGACGCTAGAAATTTCTGTAACACAAGCCGTTAAAATATATTTTGGAATGCCCATTGGCCAGCTAATCTACTTTAGTGTAGAAGGGGATATCAATAATTATTATAACATCAAACATTCGGCAAAGTATAACAACAGGACTGTAAAACCGGTAGAGTCTATGATGTGGAAGAATAAGTTTTAAAATGATTAAAGCCTTCCAGCCAATAAATAGAGCACAGCCATTCGAACAGCAACCCCATTTCCCACTTGCTCAAGAATAATAGAATGCTCAGAATCGGCTACATCACTTGTAATCTCAACACCTCGGTTAATTGGGCCGGGGTGCATAATGGTAATGGTTTTACTGAGGGAGTCAAGCAACTCTTTATTGATTCCATAGTACAACGAATATTCTCTTAAAGAGGGAAAGTTTTTTGTTTTTTGCCTTTCTAGTTGGATCCGCAGCACATTGGCAACATCGCACCACGCTAGGGTTTTTCTAATATCTGATTCTACTTTTACCCCGAGCGAAGGCAAGTGCTTAGGAATAAGCGTAGGTGGGCCACAAACGGCCACATTTGCTCCTAATTTCTGTAGCGCAAAAATATTGGAAAGCGCTACGCGTGAGTGGGTAATATCTCCAATAATAGCCACATTTTTCCCCTCCAAACCTCCTAATTTTTGCCTGATAGAAAAGGTGTCGAGCAAAGCTTGGGTAGGGTGCTCGTGTGTACCGTCTCCTGCATTAATTACATTTGCCTTAATGCGTTCTGCTAAGAAATGAGGTGCTCCAGGGCTTGCATGCCGCATTACTACCATATCTACCTTCATGGCGAGGATATTCTGAACCGTATCGAGCAAAGTCTCGCCCTTTTTTACAGAGCTAGAGCTTGCCGAAAAATTAACCACATCGGCGGAAAGTCGCTTCTCTGCTAACTCAAAAGAGAGCCGGGTACGGGTTGAGTTCTCGAAAAATACATTGGCTACCGTTACATCGCGCAGCGAAGGAACTTTTTTAATAGGTCGGTTAATCACTTCTTTGAATTGCTCTGCGGTATCGTGTATTAAATGAATATCCTCAGGGGTCAAATTTTTAATGCCTAGTAAGTGTGTAGTA